>JBNKZP010000012.1:0-18971 GCA_050301675.1 Puniceicoccaceae bacterium | reverse complement strand
GCAAAAATCCAGTCGTTCTCTTGCGCAAGACCCGCAGTGCTTGCAGCGAATACGCCTTACCTGTACACAGATAAGCGTTTTTTTAAACCAATGGGTAGCCCGCGGATCTGACGAAACTGATTGGTTTGATGGATCCGAGTCTGCTTGGAGCCGCAACATGGGCAGTTCAACTGCTTGGCAGTACCGCAGACATAATAATACTCCGTATTTCCCTTGCGCTGAGTCTTTTTATAGTCGCATCCGCGGATGCCCTGAGTATGGTAAAGAGTGCTGGTTGTCATCGTTTTGGTGTTTTGTGTGAAAAATAAATAACAAAACAACAACCAGCACCTTTGTTAAACTTTTAAATATGCCAATGTGGGGGCTCATTGCCGCCCCCACACACCGGCTAGGGATAACAAAATCTTAAGCAGACTCAGCCCGTAGAACCGAAATCCGGGAAGAGGCCAATTTACAAGCTTTAAGATTATTTTTGCTTCTACGAACTTGCAAGTCCGAGCATTAGCCTCTGCTACAACTGCTTTGCAAGCTTCTGTAACACTTGTATGTCCTCCGGCTCGGTCGAAGCGCTTTGTTTAGAAGAAATCGAAGCCACAGATTTGCTTTAATGCCAATTTTTTAATCATGCTTTGGCTCTTTGGCAATATTTACTGCCATTGCCCGACCGGCAACTTCCTGGCCGTGCAGTTGGCTGATTGCCTCTTCAGCGCCAGCTTGATCTTTCATAGTTACAAAACCGAAACCACGCGAGCGATTGCTACCGCGGCGAGTGATAACACTTGCCTCTTCAACCTCACCGCAATTTGAAAAAATTTCATCAAGATCCTCACCGGTTGCGTAAAAAGAAAGGTTTCCAATATAAAGTCTTACAGACATATTTTATGAGCTTAAATGCATTAATTGAAAATTGTGTCTAAGCGTTTTACTTAAGACCAGAACGTAATTAGCAATAAAGACACAACACAGACATCCCATAAAAAGTCAACCACGAAGAGTACAGAGTACACGAAGATATCTCATAATGAATTACTTACAAACCAGAATCGAATATGAAAAACTCTATGGGATGATTGTGAAGCCACAAAGCAAATATAAAATCACTCTTTTACTCGCACTAAATCACAAAGTGAGAAAAATCTACATCACGTGAATTCTACAAGAACAAAAAAACAAAACGTTATCCTGCGGGTCTCAAAGTATCTATTTCGTCACAAGTTACTCTTCTGGCTTACGATTGCACTGGCAGTCGGCATGACCCTGCTGGAAATTGCAGTCCCCTACACAATTAAGGTCATTTTAGATGACATCAAGACGGTTGGTGCAACCTCAGGATTGTTCAAAGGTGTTATCCTGATTGCTCTACTATATGTGGGCAGCGAACTTTTGAACAGTTTGCGTATTCGCACAAATAACGTTCTGGAGCAAAAGGTCTTACTGGAAATGCGGCGTGATCTGCACACCAAACTGATGCAATTATCAGTCTCCTTTTACGATCAACAAAAAAGCGGTGAAATATCCTCTCGCGTAATCGAAGATGTTGCAAAAGTTGAAAGTGCACTCCTTGATGGAACTGAACAGGGGATGGGCGCGATCCTCAGGATTGTAGGCATAACCATAATTCTCTTTGCCATGCAACCCAGCCTGGCCTGGTGTGTTTTCCTACCAGTACCTCTCCTGTTGATTTGTGGCATTTTCTACTCCAAAGGCTCCCGTATCGTCTGGAAGGGAGTTCGGGCAAGCGCCGGCGAGTTGAATAGCTTTTTAGTTGAGAACATTCAGGGCAATCGACTGATACAGACCTTTGGGCTCCAACGGCGCGAATCTGCCCGCTTTGAAAAACGCGCCGAAGACTTGAGGTCAAAAACTGTAAAAGCAATGTTTCGCTGGTCCATCTACAGCCCCGCAACAACACTTGCCACGAAACTAGGCTTACTCAGTATCGTTGGCGTCGGCGGCTATCTTGTTATCAATGATGCCGGTGATTTCAGCATGGGTGAACTACTTGCTTTCTTTCTCTACGCCAATATGCTCTATTTGCCGGTTTCTCAATTGCATGGATTGAACCATCTTATTTCAGCTGGCCGAGCCTCAGGTGAGCGCGTTTTTGAAATTCTGGACGCCAATGTTGATGTTCAGGAAACGGCCAATCCGCGTCCACTGTCAGACGGCCCAATAGAAGTAACATTCAAGGACGTCGAATTCAAATATCCGGAGCGACCTGTTGTTCTCGAAAACTTGAATCTAGTACTGGAAGCCAGCAAAGTCACTGCGCTGGTCGGCCACACCGGCGCTGGGAAATCCACAATTGCCAACCTTGCGATGCGCACCTACGACGTCAGCAAAGGTAGTTTGCAGGTCAATGGTGAAGATATCCGCAATCTGTCACTGGACACACTCCACCGGATTATCGGGCATGTAGCACAGGACCCATTTTTGTTTGAAGGCAGCATTCGCAGTAACCTCATACTGGGCAAACCCGATGCTACCGAGGATGAAATCATTCGTGCATTAGAGTATTCCAGCGCCCTTGATTTTGTCAATGCACTGCCAGACAAGCTCGATACCAACATTGGTGAAAAAGGCATCCGCTTAAGCCAGGGTGAAAAACAACGACTTACCATTGCCCGCGTATTCCTAAAAAATCCCCCCTTTGTAATACTAGATGAGGCGACTGCGAGTGTTGACACGATCACTGAACGCAAGATCCAAGAAGCGCTGGAGCTTCTTGTAAAAGAACGAACCGTCCTGGTTATTGCACATCGGCTCTCAACTGTACGCCGCGCAGACACCATCATTGTACTGGAGGCCGGACGCATTATTGAATCAGGCTCGCACGAAGATCTACTTGCCAAAGGTGGACATTATACGGAACTTTGGAATCATCAAAGCGATCAGATTCCTGAGGGTATTGCCTGAGAGAGTATAAATTTTACCTCTTGACGCCTATTTCAAATTCTAAACTATGGGTCAACTAAAATAACTTAAATTACTTGAGTGCCCGACGTTCGAGTCTTTTTTACCAAAGCTATGTCAACATCTGAAACCAGCGATTCCCAAAATACACTCTGCAAAAAGCTTGTTGTGCAAAACAAGATGGGTATCCACGCACGCCCAGCGGCAATGATTGTCAGGATCGCTAATACTTACCCCGGGGAAATATGGGTCGAAAAAGACGATGAACAAATTAATGGGAAAAGCATTATGGGACTCATGATGCTGGCAGCGGGTAACGGCTCCAGCCTGACCTTTCGCACCGAAGGCCCATTGGACGAGGCTGAAAAAGTCTTGAAAAAACTCGAAGAACTTTTCGCCTGCCGCTTCGAAGAAGCCTGAAGACCAGAGAGAACTCATTTTGAACATCGAACTTTGAATGTTTGATGCCTAAACTTTGTCCGCTTTTTTTAGCATTCAACGACCCAACACTCAACTTCCGAAGTCAATGCCCAACATTCGAAGCTCAAAGTTCGATGCTCGATGTTCGAAGTTCTTTCTGGTCTTTCTGTTTGCAATCAGCTTGCCTGGACAGACAGAATCAGATCTGGATACTCAGCGCCTGTACAAGATCAGCCAGCAAGAACAAAAAATTTATCACCGGCTTGAAACCAATCCAGATTTTTACACAGCAGAAGAATTAGAGCACAAGCTCAGTGAAATCATCCTCGACTATAACAATTACCTCTCTGAAAACCCCGATGACGTCAGTGCCTTGATTCTCTATGGCAAGCTTTTGCGGCACATTGGAGAAAC
Source organism: Puniceicoccaceae bacterium (assembly GCA_050301675.1). Taxonomy (GTDB): domain Bacteria; phylum Verrucomicrobiota; class Verrucomicrobiia; order Opitutales; family Coraliomargaritaceae; genus Lentimonas. The sequence continues at coordinate 15,224 of JBNKZP010000012.1, read as the reverse complement.
TGAACAAGCGTTTAAAATCTTCCTGAAAGCAGATGCCCTTGATCCTGGCATCGCTGTCGTCAAACAACAAATCGGCAACCATCTGGCAGAAACCGGAAATGGCAAAGCAGCCCTTACGTTTTATTTCAACGCGATCGAACTGGACCCGGATGTGCCTGAGTACAACTATGCCTTGGGTGAAATCCTTCATGCTTTCAAAGATGAATTCGTGAAAGATCAGTTGTTGACCCGTGATTCACTCGACCGGGAAATGTTAAAAGCGTTCAAAGCGGCTGCCCGGCTGGATCCCGAAAATTTCGACGTGCAGATGCGTCTTGGAGAAGCTTACTATGACTTGGCTACTCCCGACTGGAAAGCCGCGCTCCTTCATTGGGAGAAACTTCGCAAGGCAACACCGGACTACAACGAATTGCGCTGCCAGATACTCGACCTGCATCGGGCACGTGTACTGAACAAACTTGGCAGAGATGAAGAAGCCAGCGCGCTTGCCACAGAAATCACACAACCCGGGCTGCAAGCCTCCCGAGAAAAAGTTCTCGAAGAAATTAATCGGAACAAAGATGGCTAAATTCGGAAGTTAGAAGAGTGAAGTTAGAAGTTAGCAATTCATCATCAATACTTGCAGATTTTAAGTCCATCGCCAAATTCACACTTCAAACTTCGAACTTCTCCCTTTTTAGTAGAACCGATCTCTCAGCCAAAATCCGTCCAGTGGACTTTGGGATAACATTTGTTCGATTGCCTGGTTTGACAAGGTCGCTTCTATTTCTCGGGTTCTATCTTGTTTATTTTCAGGATAATTAACCGGTATTATTTTAATAGTCCATTTTAACGGCGCAGCGGTAATCACTGAAAACCCCAAAGCAACTGCACCGGAGCGGCGTTGAAATAGCCCAGGCAAGGGGTTGGTTGTAACTTGTTTTCCAAAAAAAGGCGCGATAACTCCCTGGCGCATTTTCTGATCAGCCAGTATTCCCAGCATTGTGCCGCTGCGAAGGAAATCAACCGGTTTATGAAACCCGTCTTCTCGACTGAATAATCGGGTGCCTCGCTGTGAGCGTACCGATTTAAACCAGGCATTGAAATAATCATTGTTCATAGGACGGTACATTGTTCCGATGCATACATTTTCGCCGTATAGCTGTGGGATATATGCTAACAGTTCCCAGGGGCCCATGTGGGCGAGTAAGATTAACACACCTTTTTTTCGGGATAATGCAGATTGCAACAATTCAAGCCCTTCTATTTCAATGTGCTGTTTGATTCGTTCAGGTTTCATTCGAGCAAAGCGGAACGAACAGGCTATGTTTGCACCATTGCGCATAAAGACTTCTTTGGCTTGCTTGCTGAGGCTAAGCTTCGGCGCTTTTTCAGCCAAAAAGGTGTTTACGACAGCTAAGTTTCTTATGACAACCATTCGGCGTTTTGGAAGGATCCAGTAAGCACACCAACCAATGCCACGTCCCAGGTTGTAGGCGATTGGAAGCGGAAGGTAATGTAGACAAGTTACACAAATACGTCCGATCCAATATTCAAACCACTTTATCGGGCCCGTATGTCTTTTTCTTCTATTTTTGGCTTTTTGCATTGAGTAAATGAGTGATTATATGATCTGCACATCGATCAGCTTCGGCGAGTAAGATGTCATTTCCAGGTTCAAGTAATTGATTGCGTTTCTCAAATGGAACAATGCGTTGTTGATCAAGCAACAATCTTACTGAATTTTTCACACGCGAGATTTGTTTTAGAGCCGGTACGGCAAGCAGACCTGTCAGTGCTCCCGCAGTGAGTGATTCGTAGACCATGGAGACGCTATCTTCAGACACCCATACTATTTTACATTCATTTAATTTTTCCGCTATCCAGCCTTTGGGGGTCTTTTCAACTGGAATGACTTCCAAATTTGCATACGAGAGATCCATCAACGCTTGAGTGCAGTCTGCCGGTGTTCTGCGAGAGGTTGTGAGGGTCCAGTGGATTTCCGGGGTTTCCTGAATAAGTGTGACAACTTGATCTGTAATCTGAGTTGTGTCCCATCTGTAATGAACTGAAGGCCCACCGATCAAAAACAATCCGCGACTTGGATCTGCGTCAGGTGCAGATCGTATCGGATTTAAAACACCCTCTGTCAGTAATATTTTTTTGTCGGCTTTCCTTAAATCGTGTTTTGGGATTAAGCACAAATCAAATAATGAAACAGGCAAGGTAGGTTGCATGTGAACAATTGTTTTGCCTCCGTAGCTACGACGTGCTGCTAGCAGAGCCAAATGTGTTCGGTTGCCGGCGCCAATTATAAGGTCTGGTGATGGCAGCGACTTTCCCGGCTCAAAGCATTTAAAGATAAATCCTAAAAAGCTTTTCCGGAATGCTGGGACGTCAATTTCATAAGGGTCAATGCGGACTCTCTTCTCCAGCGCCTTCAAGAGTCCCAGAGTTTGTGCCTCATGTCCGGCTTTACCATCTAGGAGACGCCAGATTACATAATTTTTTGATTCGGATGTTGAGTCTTTGCTCATTGGAATTTCATGGTTATTGCAATGTATCAGTAAGAATATACTTACTTGCTGCGATGAAATAATCAGTGAAACACAACACAGAAAGCATTTTTGCCAGACCTCAACCTGACGGCAACGGATATCAGGTAAGCTATGAATTTAACGGATCTCGCAGAATTCATCGATTTGAAAATGATACACACCTGCCCGAAAAACCACCGCATGGAGCTGGATCTTTCCACGACCCGCAACAACATCAGGCGTTAATGAAACGCATTGAAGCCTACATCAAGAATTCTTGCTTATGAGCACTCTTTCCATCGCTATGGTATTTTGTGCCATTTCTTTTTATTTGTACGGCTGGAGTTGCCTGAAAACAGAATACATGGTTGCTGAGTTTAAACGCTACAGACTTTCGGGTTTTCGTAGACTAACTGGTAAACTACAGCTTCTGGGAGCAACAGGACTTTTTGTGGGACTGTTCGTTCCCATGATCGGGGGTCTCGCAGCCGCCGGGCTTTCATTGCAGATGGCTTGTGGTCTTGGTGTAAGAATCAGAATCGGCGATGAGTGGTTTCGCTGCCTGCCGGCTATCATTTACATGCTGGTTTGCGGCTGGATTTCAACGCAACTTCTCTAAGATTGGATTAACAAAAAAATCGACATCAAACACACAATTGCAGCAGGCACTGATTTGTTGATCGGGTCATTTGCTCTTATGTGCATCAAAATAGCACTCAACATTAAGACTGTCATAACAGCAGCACCGGGCATGACCAGCGATTTGATAAAAATACCTAGCAACAGAGCGGTGGCAGCAGAAAGTTTCAAAACTCCCACTGCGTAAAACATCGATTCGGATAATCCATACGCTGCAAATTCAGCTTTGAGCGTAGGAGCGTCTTTACCGCGATAAGGTGTTGCTCTTGTAGAGCGCAGCAACCAAACGTTAAAGATGCCTAAGGCAATAATTATTTGAAATAAAATAGCAATAAAATCCAACACCTAAAAATAACGTAAACTTGATTCTTAAACTTACAATCTACCGCGCACCTTCTTACTTTATTTCCGTGCTACTTTTCTGCAAAACTACGTGATTTACACCAATCAAAGCAGCATCAAAACCTGCTTCACAATAGCTTAGGTAGTAATTCCATTTGCGGCAAAACGTTGTATCAAAGCCAATTTCCTGAATTTGCTTCTTATTTGCATTAAACCGACGTGCCCAGCGGCGCAAGGTTTCGGCGTAGTCTTTACCAAAGGAATTTATGCGTGAGACAGCAAGGTTGTTCAAAGTATCTACGTGTGAACGAATCGCTCCAAGCGATGGCAAATGCCCACCGGGAAAAATATGTTTCTGTATCCAGTCACATCCGCGCGAGTATGTTTCGTAGCGATCATCTGAAATTGTAATTGCCTGTATGACTGCTTTTGAATCGGGCTTTAATGAATTCTCTATGATTCTAAAATAATCGCTCAAATATTCCTTGCCGACTGCCTCAATCATTTCACAGGAAAGCACAGCATCGAATTGCCCTTCCAGTACTCGATAATCCTGTAGCCGTAGGTCAATCCGCTTAGCTACACCAGCTTCTTCAAACTGACTTTGTGCAAACAAATACTGTTCTTTCGAAAGAGTAATGGTGGTTACATGACAGCCTCGCTGAGCCGCACGCAAGGCCAGAGCGCCCCAGCCAGTACCAATTTCCAGTATCGAATCGCCCGCTTTCACTTCGGCAAGATCCAGCATCCGATCCATCTTATTGATCTGGGCTCGTTGCAGTGAGTCCGAATCTTTCAAAAAGAGCGCACTGGAATAAGTCATTGTTGAATCCAGAAAATTTTTGTAGAATGCATTGCTCAAGTCATAATGCGCCTGGATGTTTTGTTTACTTTGCACCAGAGTGTTACTTCGAGCCAAATGATATGCCCGATTGTAATAATACGTCAAAATGGAAAAGCCTTTGTGCAGGCGACTGATTTTCGTCTTATTTTTTGCAAGTAGTAACAGCAATCTACTAAGATCAGAAGTTGACCAAAAGCCGTTCACATATGCTTCACCAAATCCAACGCTGCCTCCTGACAAAACACACTTGAAGAACCGCGTGTCTTCAATTTTCAAATCTTGTAAAGGTAGCTTGCTATCACCAATAACAACGACACGATTTTCCGCGAATTGAATGCGCAAACACCCAAAGCGTAAATTCCCAATGAGTTTTACAAATAAACGTTCAAGGAACTTTAGTCGTGGTTTTGACGAAACAGTTGTGCGCAAAGTTGCTGCTGGAGTGTTCATAAAAATTAATCAGGACTTGAAACTAGCAGAATTTGCAAGGGCTTCTTCATAAAGTTTATCAGGATAGACTTTTATATCCCAAACAACACCGATTCGTTCAAGAAAGCGCAGGATCCAGTAAGTAAGATCAAACTCCCACCAATACATCCCCTGACGTGCGGACAAAGGCCAACGATGATGATTATTGTGCCAGCCTTCCCCGAAGGTCAACAGTGCCACCCACCAGCTGTTGCGGCTTTCATCATTGGTCGCAAAGCGTTTTTTACCCACTATATGAGTTACAGAATTTACAAAAAACGTCACGTGATAAACCAGTACCGTACTAACAAAAAAACCCCACATAACCAACTGGATGCCACTCGTTCCCAATTCCGGGAAATATGTATTCAGGACTGTGCCCGTCAGGTACAAAACAGCTATTAACGACAGCACCGGAAAAATATGAAACCGATCGACAAAGCGAAGTTCCGGAAATTTAACCAAATCTTTTACTCGATCGAATTGGATCTCACGATAAGCACGACACAGTATCCAGCCAATGTGAGCCCAAAAAGCATCCTTAACGACAGGTGAATGAATATCTTCGGGTTGATCCGAGTGCTGATGATGATGCCGATGATTGGCGGCCCACCACATGGGTCCTAGCTGAGCAGAAGAAGCGCCGACCCAAGCTAAAATAAACTGAAAGAAGCGGCTGGTTTTAAATGACCGGTGCGAAAAGTAACGATGAAACCCGGCAGTCAGCGCAAAAACTCGCACTACATACGTAATTACAATAGCAATGAATGCTGCCCAGCTAAATCCTGTAAAAACTGCTCCAAATGCAATAATATGCATCAGAAATATCGGGGAGGATACCATCAATAAGCGATTATCTTCGTCATTAATGATATGCACTAAAACTTTCGTGATTTTTTGCATACTCATTATTTACAAACGTTTGAAAAGAATTGGCCTTACAAAATCAAAAGTAAGTTTGATTCCCAGTTTCCCGATAATTGCCAAATGTCAAAGATCCATAAACTTTATCGCGAACAAGTTGTCAAAACAGATATCGATACCGCATGGGACTTCATTCGTTCACCTCAAAATTTGAAGAAACTCACACCAGACAATTTTTCGTTTGGAATTGTTACCGATTTGCCGGACGAAATGTATAGCGGCCTGCTGATAGAATACCAGATTGGCATTCCACTCATAGGGAAACGGTCTTGGCTCACCGAGATTAAATATGTACGTGAGAGGCATTCCTTTGTCGACGAACAACGCCTGGGCCCATATAAGTTTTGGTACCACCATCACAAAATCCAACCCGAAGATGAAGGACTTCGCTTCATCGATGAAGTACACTATGCACTCCCACTTGGCCCACTGGGAACAATTGCTCACGCTTTATACATCCGAAAGACTTTGCGACATGTTTTCAATTATAGAGAAAAAATGATTCCCAGATTATTGGAGTCTACGTAAATTGTTTTTTTGCTGAATTCGACTCACGGAAACTTAAAGAACTAAGGTTGACGTACCTGGTATATCTGTTCAGTTATATCAAAACAAAATGACAGATCACAAAGAACCGAAGGTTGAAATATCTCCTCCCGAAACATGGGTAGATCGCTACGGAAATTATCTTTATGGTTATGCTATGTCTCGTTTGAGAGATCCTGAGCTTGCCGCAGATTGCGTACAAGATACTTTTATGGCCGGAATCAAAGGATTCGATCGCTTTGACGGCAGCCGTGACATTAAGTACTGGCTGCGTAGCATCATGCGTAATAAGATCGTTGATCAAATCAGAAAATCAATTAAAGAAAAAAAGGTTGATATTGATTCCGAAGATGAAGCCATGCTTGAGAGTTTTTGGTTTAAATATAGCGGCATTGCGACAACGAATCCTGACCCTTGGCAATTTAACCCGCGTAAAGCTTACGATAACACTGAGTTTTGGAAAGTTTTTGAATCTTGCATTCACCAGATAAAGGAACCTGCACGCAAAGCATTCATTCTTAAAGTGCTTGAAGATCAAAGCACCGAAGAAGTTTGTAAGGTTATGGATATTTCAGCGAATTACTTGTGGGTTCTGTTACATCGAGCTCGTGCACAATTAAAAGTTGCGCTCGAAGCAAAATGGACCGGAAAAAACGCAAATTAGCTTATGCCAAATGTTTACATGCAAACAAGTATCTAAATCACTCTCTGAACAAGACTATCAGAATTTGCCATCGTTAAAAAAATTCATGCTTAAGTTACACGTAGCTTTATGCATTGTTTGCGGTAAATTCAATCGTCAAGTGATGGAGTCACAAGACATGTGTCGGCACTACAAAAAGATTGAGTTGGAGTTGGAATCGTCGCGTCCCAAATTGGATGAACGCAAAAGAAAGCAACTCAAAAAGTTGATTGATCAGGAAAGTGAGTCCCTGAGAGTGAAGTAGGATTTAACAGATGAAAATGCAAATTTAACTAAAACAAGCCATAAATGCCTGTATACGCATACCAAGAAATCTTACCTGATGGCAGTGACGGCGAACTGTTTGAATGTATTCAGAGCATGTCTGACGCCACATTAAAAAAACACCCGAAGACTGGTAATCCGGTACGAAAAGTTTTCTATTCTCCAAACGTATCCAGCAAATATACAGAAAGAGCTACCCACAACAGACTGAGTGATCAAAATATTGAAAAGCACGGGTTCACGCGCTACGAAAAAGATAAGTTAACAGGCCGCTATCACAAAACTGCGGGTAAAGACAAACGTGCTCCCGACGTTGTTGATGCCAATCAACTTAAACGCATGTAACCAAGGGGAGCAAAGTGTGATCGCTGTAAACTCTGTTTAAATGGTAATAAGCCTTTCTAAACAAAGACACTTTGTCATTGCCATTTCATGTGGCAAACACATCCATTTGCTTTGCTATGACTGATAATCCGACGACTCAGGATAATTCTCACGACCTTTATGCAGTTCGGCTGCAAAAGCTGGATAATCTTCGCAAAGAAGGCCGCGACCCATTTCGGACAAACTGTGCGCAGACGCACACATCAACAGAAGCAGCCAACTTGTACAAAGCAGATGTTGCGGATGAATCGCAGCCTTATGTATCTGTTGCCGGACGCATTATCGTTTTTCGTCTTATGGGCAAAGCCAGTTTCATAAAGCTTCAGGATCGCGAGGGTGTGATTCAGTGTTATGTGACGCGAGACAACCTGCCTGAGGGTGATTACAATACATATTTCAAAAAACTTGATGTTGGCGATATTATCGGTGTAGAGGGACGTCTTTTCATGACGAAGACCGGTGAAATTACCATACGTGCGGAAAAATATGCACTCGTGTCAAAGTCCTTGCGCCCGCTCCCTGAAAAGTGGGCTGGGTTAACAAACGATGACAAAATCTATCGTCAGCGTTACTTGGATCTGATCGTAAATCAGACTTCGCGGAAACGATTTCGCCAAAGGGCAAGGATTATTGAGGAAATGCGCCGCTATCTTTGGGATCGCGACTTTACAGAAGTTGAAACCCCGGTACTACAAAATGTCGCCGGTGGTGCTGCTGCAAGACCCTTTATCACCCACTTTAATGCCTTGGACTGCACTTTCTACCTGCGGATAGCATTGGAGCTTTACCTGAAACGCATGCTTGTTGCCGGAGAAGATCGCGTTTTTGAGATTGGCCGTGTCTTTCGCAACGAGGGCTTATCACGTCGCCATAATCCTGAATTCACAATGCTGGAATTGTATCAGGCATACACAGATTTTCGCGGGATGATGAAGCTTACACAAGGCCTGATACAACACGTCGCAAAAACCGTTATCGGATCACTTGAAATTGCCAGGCCCGATGGTGTTAACATCAACCTGGACGGCACTTGGCGAGAAGCAAAATATAAAGACTTGATCGTCGAAACAACCGGCGAAGCAAACTGGTTCGATCTTGATCGTTTTGAAAAACTAGAAAAAGCCCGTGCTCTTGGAATCGAGGTAGACGCACAACTGGAAGATTACGAGATAACGAACAATGTGTTTGAAAAGCTGATTGAACCAACATTGATTCAACCTACTTTTGTCACACACATCCCGCGAGAACTCTGCCCTCTGGCAAAAATCACCCAAGATGATGAAAGCACTATCGATGTATTTGAACTTTGCATCAACGGTCAGGAAATAGCACCGGCTTACTCAGAACAAAATGACCCGATCATTCAGCGCAAAATGTTTGAAGATCAAGTTGGAGAAGAGATACAGAATATAGATGCGGATTTTCTCACCGCGTTGGAATATGGAATGCCACCTGCAGGTGGCATGGGACTGGGCATCGATCGTCTAGTGATTTTACTTACCGGAGCAGAGAGCATCCGTGACACCATTTTGTTTCCAAGTTTGAAACCTTTAAAAACTGATGAGCCAGTAAACCAGACAAGCCTTAAACAGTTGTAAAAATTTGTTTCGCTATGAAACTGGAAATAAATTACTTACAACTATTCGAATTGCTCATCATAATTTAGTTGCAAAATTTTTTTTGGATGCTTCCATAACATAATTCAAAATCTAACGCGGCTTAATAAACAAAACATAATATCTATGAAAAAAGCATTTAATGCTATCAAGCAATCCTGCGGCCTGGTTAAGAATTATCCTTCTCTTATGATGCCTTTTGTGTTGCTTGCTATATTTGAGGGTATTGCTCTTTATTTGCTTTTTCTCGCTCCTCAAGATCCATTTGCTAAAGTTTTAGCTCCTCCCATAGCTCAAATTTATGGGGAAAAGTTTGTGCACTATCCATGGCATCTTCTGAAGCTACCACAGCTATTTTATTACGCCAAATTGTTTCTAAGTTTTTTACCGGGGATCTTTTTCAGCGCTATTGTTGTGGGTCTGGTCGGAGATATTAAAATCGAAAAAAAGCCAAAGTTTCGACGTCATATCAGAACTAGTTTTCATCGATTTATGGGACTTACCATCATATGGGCACTCGGTATCGGCGTTCTTAAATTAGTTGAATTTGTTTATATCAAAGCTATCGGTTGGGGAGAATCTAAAGCATATCTGACTACTTTGCAGTTTTTAATCTATTTCCTGAGCTTTTGGGTGCAAATTTTGTTTCTGTATGCCATCCCTTTAATTATCTTAACAAAGCAATCACTACTTAAAGTTTTAATAAACAACTTTCGCTATTTGAAACGTCTTTTCATACCAACGTCTTTATGTATTTTTGTGGCATCGTTGATATACTTGGGGCTCTACATTTTTGAAAAGGATATTATAGTGCTGGCAGCCCGTACTTCGCCTGAAATGATTGTCGTTATTCTTGCGATTGGCATACCGCTCACATTCGTTATTAATCTTCTGGTTACCACGGTTTCTGCCATTCTTTTTATTGATGAACAATCAAACGATCCACAGGTTTCATTAATTTCCAGTGAAGTATCCTCATAATGAAAGTCTTTTACAGTTTTATTTTTACTTGCCTTTTGTTTACGTTTTCAGGTTGTTCATATGACCCTAGCTATGAGGCCGAGAAAGCCTATTGGGAAGCTAGAAAAATCGACCGTGAATTACATCGAGACAATCCTGATGGACTTGAGGAGGAACATTATGATCAGATTATAGCGGCTTTAGAAAAAGCTGCGAACCTCGCCCCCATGGATGTCTTAGCCGCTCAGGCACAATTTCAGATCGCCCAGATTTACCTGGGGCTTGAAAAAAGAGAGCAAGCAAGAGAAACACTGGAGTCTGTTTTCTCAAAATTTTCTGAAAGTGAGAACAAAAATGAACAAAGCAGCAAAGATATCGCCGCTCAGGCTTTGTTCTGGATCGGCAGGATTCATGAAGGAAGCGGTGAAATAAAGCAAGCAGAGGAAACATATACTATGCTGATGGATCGCTATCCACTAACAAAACGTGGACTTGATGCACCTATTTACATGATTCGGTATTACAAAAACCAAGGAAATGTTTCAAAAACAAAAGAGGCTAGCGCTAAGGCACGTTCTCATTATCAAGCACTCATCGACAAATATGCAGGTACTTCAATCGAACAAACAGTCCGACGTTATTCCCTTCAAGTTTATGCCCTAGAGGAAGCTTGGCAGGATATCTTAAATTTTTGGGAGACTGAGATTGATACAAAATTAGAGCGTTCCGAAACAATCCGAGCCAAAATAGCAAAAGCTGATTTGCTAGCATCTCGAATGGAGAATATTCCTGAAGCAGAAAAAATCTATAGAGATCTTTTAGATCAATACCCTGTTGAACCCATTACACCATTTATAAAAGTACGGCTTGGATATCTTTTGATTGCAGCGTCCAAAACCGAAGAAGCTCGCGAAATTTTCACCAAGATTCCGAATGATTACCCTGAAAATGAAGAGTTAATTATACAAAGTCTCTTTGGGCTCGTTTCTGCAGACTACAACGATGGCAACTTAGATGAAGCTCTTGAGCGTATCGATGATATTTATGCAGAATACCCAGACAGTGCCAGCACACTTCGCATACCTCTAATGAAATACGTTTATTACAAGAGAACTGGAAAATCAAACGATCAAGTTGAGGAAGCACTTGAAACAGCTCTCAAGGACTACACTGCTCGCTGGAATAGCGGTGGTTCAACCAGAGCCGACCAAGCTGCGGGCCGTCTCCTTCTCTTGTGTCTTGTTCAAAAGAAAGACTGGGATGCTGCGGCAAGACATCTGAACTCTCTCTCAAGGCGATTTCCAAACGATCCAGGCTTTACGAAACTTATGAAGACTCTCTACTGGCAAAATTCCGGTGATCCGGCAAAAGCCTTGCAAATCCTCTTCGATAGTCCAAGCGATTCGCCCTTCTTTCAACCTGAAGGTTCCCCTATGCAAGATTTAGAAGAGAACCTGGATGATGCTCTAAAATCAAAATGAACAAGACTACGCTGACTTGGATCTGTATTATTGCTGGACTTTTGTGTTATGCATACTATCCGGTGGCAGAGCATTTGATAAGTCGTTTTGAAGCCAGAGACTCTTATTATTCACATGGCTATATGGTTCCTTTTGTCACTGCATATCTGATCTGGCGTAAGCGCGAAGAGCTTTCGACATTGACCCCTCAAGGTTCATTTCTAGGATTGCCTCTGATTATTGCCGGACTTTTCATTTATGTGATAAGCTACTTTTTAGAGGTAAATTTTACTGCTTATCTTTCTTTCCTCATCGTCTTATTTGGTATGGTTATTTTTCTGGGCGGCTGGAAAATAACTAGAGTTGTTCTTTTTCCTTTGCTTTTTTTAATTTTCATGATGCCACTGCCCCAAGTGACTATTTTAGCAATTGCTTTCAAAATGAAAATGCTTGCTTCTGAAATCAGCAGCTGGTTTGTAAATTTAGTTGGGATAGAAGCTTCAGTTTCCGGATCAAGGATTTTCTATCCCGGCGGATTCCTATGGGTTGGGGATCCTTGTAGTGGATTACGCTCTTTAATATCATTTCTGGCGCTTGGCACAGTTGTTGTTCAATTGATTTCCGGTGAAACATGGAAAAAGAGTGTCCTTTTTGTTTCTGTCGTACCAATTGCTCTACTTTCGAACGTGGTGCGTATTTTTGCTTTAACTATAGCAAGTTACTTTTACGGAAGTCAGATAGTCGATGGTTTTTTTCACGATTTCATGGGATTTATGGTATTTGTCATAGGTTTTATTGGATTAATCACATTAATGAATATTTTAAAATGTCATCTTTCTCTAGAAAAAGCTTAGGCGTCGTTGTTCTATTGGTCATTTCAATTGCGCTTATTTTGAAAATACAAGCTAATTCGGCCCAAGTTCTGAAGAACTCAGTTGATATGGGAATGGTGCCACACAAAATAGATTCTTGGGAAGGAGTGGATATTCCAATAACTCAAGACGTTTACGAAATTCTTGAAACTGATGATATTCTACTTCGCGAATATCGAGATGAATCAGGTTATCCCGTAATACTATTAATTGTATTTTCGGACAGTAAGCGAGCCAGTTTTCATCCTCCGGAGATTTGTTATATCGGAGGCGGTTCCGAATTAATGGGCAAGGAATTTGAGCAGCTTGCATTTGATGATAACTCTACTTTAGATACAACTAAGTTAGTCGTGAAATCCGGGGATTATTTTACTACAGTATGGTACTGGTTTGTAGTTGGAAACAGAAAGATAGGAAACTATTACTGGCAACAGCTATCGATGTTACCGAGTCTATTTAGTAGCAAAAAACTTCAAAGTTCCATGGTTCGTATATCTGTGAACACAAATGACGAGCTTGGAAAAGAGAAAGCCTGTGAATTTGTTACAAGCGTGATGCCCTACCTTGACCGTATTCATAATCCCATGTCTACAAGATAATTAATTTAAATTGACCTGATTTTCAATTTAGTTCGATACACAATTGCTTGATTTCCATGGGCTTACCACATTTGAATTCACCTTAACTAAATGGCTTTGGCTGACATTTCCCTGACACAACCCACAAATTACGGAGACAAAATTCATTGCGCACAACTATAATGCTTTCACAAGAGAATAGCTATGAAACAGAAACTTGTACATATTGACAGTTTTGATTATCTTAGGTGCATTGGTATGGTTTTGGTTCTAGTTCAGCACCAACTCTCTGTGATGAATTTGAAAGCATTTACATCATTCGCAGGAATTAGCCTAGGGCAGATTGGCGTGAGCATTTTTCTTGTCCTAAGTGGTTTTTTAGCGTTAAGAAGTAATCGACCGCCAAAAGAATGGCTTATTGCACGGTTAAGCAGAATTTATCCTGCATATTGGATTGCTACGGTAGGTTCTTTTTTGGCAGCCATTATTTCTGGATATAAACCATTTACTTTATTTCAGTTTTTTTCACAAATGGCAGGCTTGGGTTTACTGACTCATCGTGGGCAACTCATTAATGTAGCCACTTGGTTTGTCTCATTACTTTTAGGACTCTACTTTGTTTTATTTCTTGCACGTCTGACAGCTAAGACAAATTTCATAGTCACATTGTTAGCGGGTTGTTCGTTGGTTTTTACTATGCTAAGGATTGAACCGCTTATTTCTGCGCATTCCGCAAGTTTTTTTCTTGCCGCAGCAATATTTGAAAAAGATGAGCACGTGCAGTCTTTCCGATTCATATTGCCATTACTTTTCGTGCTTACGATTCCTTTCAAAGAATTTATTTATCCAGCAATTGCGATTTCATTACTGATCCTCACGAAGCCACTTTCAGCACCACCTATAATTGTTTCATTCTTGTCAAAATATTCTTACGAATTTTATTTGGTTCATGGCATATTTATTGTAGGGAGCTACGAACTTATTGGTCAAACACCTTGGGCTTATATACCGATTGGGATTACATTATCCATTTTGGCAGCCATTGTTCTTAAGCAGTTGACACTATACCTTGGTGTCTGGGCAAAAAATAACATTAGATCATTTGGAACGTAAGCATCTAAGTTGTTGATTCTACAATACCTATGCCCAAAATAGTGTATAATACCTTTGTCAAGAAGTCTCGAACGGTGCTTCGCAAGACGCTTATCATGTGCGCAATATTTTTAAGTATTAGCAGTATTTTAATTTCGAATGGTATGGCAGAAAATATTTCAAAAACAGAACCTGTTGAAAACAACATAAGCGAATGCGCAAGTGGCTGTGCTTTGCCCTCTCATGTTGACTTGAGCGGCAATGATTTTCCAGTTAAACGCTCGGATGCTGAATGGAGAGAGCAGCTTACAGACATACAGTATCGTGTAACACGTAAGCATGGTACAGAGCCGGCTTTTGCAAATCCCTATCATGATAACAAAGAAATGGGGCTATATCGTTGTGTTTGTTGTAAGACCCCGCTTTTCAGCAGTACTGACAAATTCAACTCCGGTACAGGCTGGCCCAGCTTTACCAAACCCATAGATGAGCGAACACTTGGGGAGCAACACGATGACAGCTACGGCATGAAACGCATTGAAGTGCACTGCGCTGTCTGCGGTGCTCATCAAGGGCATGTTTTCCCAGATGGTCCTGCGCCAACTAAATTGCGTTATTGTATTAATTCGGCATCACTTGAATTCGAATCTGCTGATTCTGTTGAAACGATTAAGCAAATGGTTGAAGATTGGTACCAAAGTTCAAAAGAATAGTGTATCATCCGAACATATCGAAATCCTTAGATTCATTAAACCGCCGTCAATTTGTCAAAAGCGTAGGCTTGACCGGAGTGGTGGCGGCAATTGGTACTTCATCAACGGCGGGAAGCTCAGTCCGGAAGGTTGCATCAAAGCGTAAAAAGCCCCAAAACCTTATTTTTCTGGTTGCTGATGGAATGGGATCAGGAACTTTTAGTCTGGCACATCACTGGTGTTTGTACAATCTGAAAAAGCTGTCGAACTGGACTGAATTGTATCGCCATCCCAATGTTACCCAGGCACTTCAGGATACCGCTT
>JBNKZP010000011.1:0-19658 GCA_050301675.1 Puniceicoccaceae bacterium | reverse complement strand
CTGCACTTCGAAGACACCGAAATTGCGCAATTCAACGTTACGACCTTGACTTAGAGCATCCACTATAGCATCGAGAGTCATCTGCACGGTTTCACGCACTTCTTTTTGTGCAAAGTTGGTTTTCTCGTAAATGCCGAGAACTATATCACGTTTAGTAAGGTTATTGGACATATCGGAATATGTTAGATACTGATAAATAAATAATACAGAACTAATTCAAAATGTTTGTGATCATAAAAATACTGTCAAACTATAAAATATGAGCGATAAAGAACCACCCAATCCCTTTGACGAAATTCAGAAGCAATTAAGCGAGTTATTTAAAAACTCGTCTGTTAGAATATCAACTCACTCGATGGCAGATGATGACGATTCTTCCGAAGAGAACGATGATTCCGGCAAGGAGACCAATGATAAAAAATCAAACGATTCGGATGATGTGCTTGAGAAAATACGGCGATTCAATCTTAAGCCAAAGGAAGTCAGAGATTATCTGGATCGTTTTGTTATTCGTCAGGAAGATGCTAAAAAAGTTCTTTCGGTCGCTATCTGCGATCATTACAATCATGTCAGTAGCGATTTATCGAACAAAAAGCTTTTGGCTAATGAATACAGCAAGCAAAATGTCCTGCTTCTAGGGCCAACAGGTGTTGGCAAAACATATCTTATCAGAAATATTGCCCGCTTGATTGGAGTTCCCTTTGTTAAAGCGGACGCAACCAAGTTTTCCGAAACCGGCTATGTTGGCTCCGATGTAGAAGATTTGGTGCGCGATCTGGTAAAGGCTGCAGATGGAAATCTGGAATTGGCAGAGTATGGCATCATTTTTGTCGATGAAATCGATAAGATTGCAAATGAGACGAGTATGGGCGGGCGCGACGTGTCCGGGCGTGGTGTGCAAATCAATCTCCTGAAATTGATGGAAGAGACAGAGGTCAGCTTATTTAGCCCGACGGATATGATGTCTCAAATGCAAGCTGTTATGGAAATGCAGCGTGGCAAAAAGCCTGGACGCAAATCCATAAACACCCGAAACATACTCTTTATTGTCAGTGGCGCTTTTGACAAGCTTGCCGAGTCGATAAAAAAAAGGATGACCCGAAATGAACTGGGATTCGGAGCCACTTTGCATAATCAAGACGAAGATATTTCCAGTTTTCTTCAATACGCAGAGACTTCGGATTTTGTAAAATATGGTTTTGAGCCTGAATTCATAGGACGCGTGCCAATTCGAGTCGCTTGCAGATCATTAAAAGCCGACGATCTGGCTCATATCCTGACAACCTCTGAAGGCAGTATTCTGAAACAATATCACGATGACTTCAACGGCTATGGAATTAGTTTTGATATCACTTCCAAAGTAATCCAAAAAATTGCGGAACAAGCGGGTCGGGAAGGCACGGGGGCCAGAGGGCTGATGACAGTACTGGAACGTCTTTTCCGAGACTTCAAATTCGAATTGCCTTCAAGTGCAATCAAACACTTTGACGTGACCGAAGAGATGATTGAAAACCCATCGGGCTATCTTGAGAAGCTCAAGCATCAAAACGCTCATCTTCTGGAGGGCGTGCTGCGTAACGACATCAAACGCTTCTCTACATCCTTCGAAAATCAACACGGGTTTAAACTGGAATTCAAAGCACTCGCCCAAAAAGCTCTCATAACAGAAGCAATTGAGAGCGGTCGTAGTATTCAATCCTTGTGCTCGGAGAAGTTTAAAGATTTCGAACATGGGCTCTCGATCATACATAGAAATACAGGACAGACTGTTTTCAAAATTGGTAAGCTTGCGGTCCAAAATCCTGACAAAGAACTGTCCAAATGGGTAGTACGCAGCATCAGAAGTGAAAAAAATAGCTAGTCATGCCCGAAGGAAAAGCAGTCAATGAAATGTTTGCCGGCATCTCAAAAAGGTACGATTCGGCAAATCATATCCTGAGCGGCGGTATTGATTTTTACTGGAGACATGTGCTTGTGCGTAAAGTAGAAGCTTGTCAGCCAGGTACTGTGGTCGACCTGGCCACTGGCAGCGGCGATGTCGCTTTTAAATTAAAAGATCACCTTGGGCCTAAAGTTTCGATAAAAGGGCTCGATTTCTGTGAACCCATGCTCGAAAAAGCCCGTCAAAAAAAAGATCGGCACAAAGCATATTCAGATATTGAATTTCAATTCGGCGACTGCATGCAGCTTTCTCTACAGGACGAATCTGTCGATGCGGTAACAATCGCATTTGGGGTTCGCAACTTCGAAGATCGCGAACGTGGGCTGAAAGAAATTTTGCGTGTGTTAAAACCAGGAGGCCGATTGTTCATACTTGAGTTCTCACAACCTTCTCGCTGGGTTAGACCCATTTACTATGTCTACCTAAAATATATTCTGCCCCTGTTTGCGAGCATCGCAACCGGCAACAAAAAAGCCTACGACTATTTGGCAGGCACCATCGAAAGCTTTCCCACCAAAGAGTCTCTCTCGAACCAGTTAAAAGCTCTTGGCTATGCCGATGTGAAAGCTGTAGGGCTTACGTTTTCTGTTGTTGCCATCCACGAAGCGCTTAAGCTCCGAAGCCCTTCTTGCGCAGTATCTCATCCATCTGAACACGGAAATCCTGCATGTCCTCAGAACTAGGTCGGTAATCAGGGTTATTGCCAGGAATGAGCCCTAGTTGACCGCTGGATAACAGTTGCCAACCTAAAGTCTCGCCATCGCTAAAAGTGACGCTTCCGCTCATTAATGCGCCTGGCGGGGTCACTGCATCTACCTCAACACTGACACTACCGCCAATGCCATCTTCGACAACTTCAGGCTCTTCGATTACTTTTTCACTCTTTTCTTCGGTTTCATCCGTTTGATCTTTCGGAGTAATCTGAAGATCATCGACAAGAAAACGTACATCCATGTACGTCATGGAGATTGAAAATTCTTCTCTTAGTAAACGCTGTACTTCAGCGAGTGACTTCCCTTGAGCAATCCAATCAGTAACGGTCTCTTTTTGAGAATCAGTAAGTGACATATTTAATCTAGTTTTTGATTTTAGGTCAGGTTGATACATTTCTTAATGTGGGCAAGCTATTTCCTGAATCCATGAAATAAAATTTAAAGCATTAAAGATGCTACGTTTTTTCGTTAACGGAGGGCGGGTTTTCCAACCCGCCCTCCGTCCCGCTCAGATAGAGAAAAACGCGAACAGGAATGTCCACGTTTCTTTCTTGCGCTGACATCAGGAAATTGTGAGTTCAAACGAGCTTGCAGTATACCAAGCAATTGCACTAAAAAATTTTATTATGTCAGACTCTTGGAAAATAGCAGCATTTTATCACTTTGTTGACTTGCCTGATCGAGATGAGTGGGCCGAACGATTGGTGAACCACGGACTTGAAGTTGGCCTGCGAGGTACAATCATTATCGCTAATGAAGGCATTAACTCAACATGCTCTGGTTCACCCGAAGCTATTGATTCGACAATCGCACTTTTGACGGCAGATGCACGTTTCGAGCCAATGGAAGTCAAATACTCCTATGCAGATTTTTGTCCTTTCCCAAAGTTCAAGGTCAAAAAAAAGCCCGAGATAGTAACTTTTCGTCAGCAGGAAGCAGATCCACGCGATCAGGTGGGCACTTACCTGGAACCAGAGGAATGGAATGAACTGATTCAGGATGCAGCGGTACTCACAATCGATACTCGCAATGATTACGAAGTTGAGGTCGGTAGGTTCAAGGGTGCAGTTAATCCAAATACGGAAGATTTTACAGCTTTTGCTCAATTCGTAGATGAGCATCTTGCAGGACAGGAAGACAAAAAAATAGCCATGTACTGTACAGGAGGAATTCGTTGTGAACGCTCAACTGCATACCTGAAGAAAAAAGGATTCAAACATGTCTATCACCTGAAGGGTGGCATACTGCGCTATCTGGAACTTATGCCCAAAGAAAAAAGTCTCTGGGAAGGCGATTGTTTCGTCTTTGATTACCGTGTAGCAGTTGATCATGAGTTAAAGCCGGCGCAATGGAAGATTGATCCCAAAACCAGTCATCCCTGTCGAATGAATGAGGATGAAATAGCACACATAGCCGAACGCAGGCGCAGTGGCGCCATCTTCAAGAAACCCTATACGGTATAGTTGTTTTCGGTGTAGGATATGGATTACTGTGCTTTTTTACTGGCACGACGTTCACGTTCGATCTCGCGCAGCTTGGCGCGCTCTTTATCAAACTTCTGGCGGTTACAATTGCAATGCAGACACAGTGGTGAGTTGTAAAGCAGCGCGATCCGCTCGTGCAGTTTCAATGGGCGCTTTTGTCCCAACTCGACCAGGCGCAAGCCATCACCACAACTTGGGATAAGCGCTCCCAGGATTTCACAGGTGCGGTCAGATAAGGTTTTGGAAGGTGTTTCTTTTGGCATAAGTTTTAAATGGTTTTGTTAGGATATAAACGCATTTAACAAAGCATTCAACTTCAGTTCCGTTTCTTTCATTTCTTTTTCCGGTACAGATTCATCAACAATACCTGCGCCGGCATACAGTCTTGCTTCTTTACCTTCAACCAATGCTGAGCGCAGGCCCACAACCATCTCTCCTTCATTTAGATGATTGAACCAGCCAATCACTCCCGAATAAAGCCCGCGATTGATTTGCTCCAGGTCGTGAATCCTCGGCAATGCTTTTTCTCTGGGAGTGCCACCGACTGCCGGTGTCGGATGCATTTGCTGCACAATCTCCAGCAAATGTACTTTCTTATCCACCTGTGCCTCGATGATCGACTGCAAATGTTGCACGTTGGCTAATTGCAGAAGCTGCGGTACGGTGCTCGTGTGACCGGATATACCAAGATGCTCTAAATTACGTAGAATCGAGTCGCGCACGCAGATGTGTTCATGCAAGTCTTTTTCGCTTGCGAGTAAATCACGTGCAAATTTGGCATCCTCTCCTGCAGTGGTTCCACGCGGGGCAGAACCGGCAATGGCTTCCGTGAGCAACTGGCCATTGCAAACACGCAATAATCGTTCCGGAGTCGCACCGATGAAACTGCGCCCTTTCCCGGCCCCAAAGGAAAAGGCAAAACAACGAGCGAAGCGTTCACGCAGGGAATTTAAGGTGTCCAATGGCTGCCAGGGCGCGTCAGCTGTCAGATGAATACCACGTGCCAGCACAATCTTCTCATAAGCTCCTGCATTGATTTCTTCAAGCGCCTGTTTTACGGATTCAGTATATATCGTTGAGGTCAATTGTGATTGTTCAACCACCTCTGGCGTCGCGGACTGTAGCGCCAGGGCAGTCTCGTTCGAGTAATCAAAGACAGAAAACTTTTGATACGCCCCCCATACACGCTCGACGAGTTGGTCAATGTCTGCATCTGCTTCGACTCGCATATTTGCAACTGCACCGTATTTTCCGTGAGAACGTGAGACTTGCCAGCGTGGCAGAAAGATTGTTGCAGGAGCAAAAGCGCTCTCTTCGGCAACTTCGTCATCAAAGGTAAAAGCGGTAAAGAAATGCGGCCCGGTAAAAGGCGCATCCAAATCGCCAACGGCAATCGTATTTTCCAGAATCTCACTGGCAAAGTTCTGTGCTTTGACAAAACGATCCGCTCCTGAAAATTTGGCCTCAACAACTGCTTCAGCGCCGGCAAGGGCCTCCTCATCTGCAGAACGTTCCAGATAGAAGTGCAGCGCTTCGGCTTCGTAAATGGACTGCAGTACCGCAAGTGGTGCAATGTGCTTTACTGCCAGAGAAATGCTCGCAATCTGAAAATGGCCCTTCGCTCTTGCTGCCTCCCTGCATCCTCCCAAAAATATACGAAGCGCACTTTTGTCGCGCTCGGGTAACATTTTGGAAGGAATTATTTGCATGCTTGCAGCATAAACCACTTTGATCAACTCTCAAGGTGTTACGTCACATTTATTTTGTGCCTGGTCCACATATACGCTTCCTATTAAACAAATGACAGACTTTACAGAGAACACATCTGCTGATTTTGCACCGATTGATTTTCGTGCTGAGTTAAATGATGAGCAATATGCCGCCGTCACTGCCAAGGCCGGAGCAGCCCTAGTGCTGGCCGGAGCTGGCTCAGGGAAAACCCGCACGCTCACTTACCGCGTCGCCTATTTGCTCTACCAGGGCGTTAAACCGTACGAAATTCTTCTGCTTACTTTTACCAATAAATCAGCCAGTGAAATGCTCGACCGGGTCGAAGGACTGACCGGTATCGGTAAGCAGAAATTATGGGGAGGTACCTTTCACAGTATCGCACAGCGTATTTTGCGTATTCATGGCGAGTCCGTGGGCCTGAGACGCAACTACACAATCCTTGACGAAGGCGAGGCGGAGGGATTGCTGAAAAACGCAATTAACCTGGTTGATCCAAAGTTTATCAAGGGGAAGAACAACCCCAAGCCCCGAGTCGTGCACAACCTGATCAGTTATGCACGCAACACCTGCCGCGATGTTGCTGCCGAAGCAAAGGACCGCTACCCGCTCCTGCAGGGAGTTGCCGATACGATTGCAGATGCCTTTAAAGAGTACCAAAAAATAAAACTGGAGCAACAGGTAGTCGACTACGATGATTTACTCGAGTACGCACTTAAGCTACTGGGTGAAAATCCGGAAATCGCGGCTTACTATCAGGAACGCTTTAAACACATACTTGTCGATGAGTTTCAGGACACCAACCGCTTGCAGTCAAAGATCGTCGATCTGCTGGGAGTGCATCATCAGATAATGGCTGTAGGTGACGATGCGCAGTGTATTTATACATGGCGTGGCGCTAATTTTGACAATATTATGCGCTTTACCGATCGGCATCCTGGCGCTGTGGTTCATAAAATTGAAATTAATTACAGGAGTTCACCGCAAATCCTTGAGTTCGCCAACGCCGTCCTCGCATCGCAACCTTCGGGACAAGGTTATTCAAAGATATTGAAGGCGGTGCGGCCCAACGGCGAGAAGCCTTTTTTTACACCCATCATGGATGCCCGTAATCAGGCAAGTTTTATCATCCAGCGAGTCGAAGGTCTTGTCGATGAAGGTCGCTCGTTGTCGGACATTGCCATTTTATACCGTGCTCACTATCAGGCCATGGACCTGCAGATGGAGCTAACCCGTCGTGGTATTGACTATCAGATTACCAGTGGCGTGCGCTTTTTTGAGCAGGCCCATATTCGTGACTTTACCGCACAGTTAAGGTTTGCTTCCAATCCGGCAGACGTATCTTCGTTCGTACGCTTCACATCTCTGCTCCCAAAAGTCGGCCCAAAGACAGCAGAGCGCATCCATGCTTACACCAAAGAACTGGCACGAAAGCTGGAGAAGAATTTTTGTGATGTCCTCACTTCCGATGAAGTTCTGAAAAAAGTACCCGGTGATGCCAAAGAAGAATGGCCTTCATTGGCGGAAACCATGCGCGAGCTTTCCAATGCCATCCCCTCTGAAAAACCCGAAGATGTCATTCAAGTCGGCCTGGATGGCTGGTATGGCTCCTACATTCGCGAAGTTTATCCCAATTGGCTGGAGCGCTCTGACGACCTGCAAAGCTTAATTAGTTTTGCCAGTCGTTTTGAAACAATGGAAGAACTGCTCGCGCAGTTTGTCTTGCTAGCTTCGGAGACAAACGACCGTTCACCCGGAGAGAAAACGAATTGCTTGCGGCTGACGACAATCCACCAGGCAAAAGGCCTGGAGTTTCCCGTGGTTTTCATCATTGGTCTTGCCGACGGTCTTTTTCCACTAAAACGCACCATCGACGAAGGCGATCTTGAGGAAGAACGCCGTCTTTTCTACGTAGCTGTTACGCGAGCAATGGAAGAACTGTATTTAACTTACCCCATGCTCAACCAACAAGGCAACACAGTGCTCCGCCTCAATCCAAGCCGCTTTGTCAGAGAGATAGACACCAGCCACTACGCCACTTTACGTGCTGCACCATCCCACAGTTGGTAAATCATGATTAAGCACCGAGTTACATAACATTTAGACTTCGAAGCTAATCGGCAAACCCTTTGGGGAGTTTCGGACTGATGCGGGCATAATTTCAATTTGTAGCAAGTAGGAGATTCAGGGATGGCCAATCTCCGCATTGGCAGCTTCAGAGTTAGTCTCCACAGAATGCCCGCACAAGAAAGCCTGCAAAATAACCACTGCAACCTGTTTAACCTAAAAAGATGAGTCGGCAAAGGTTCTGCTTTAGAAACCACGAATAGACACGAATCAACACGAATATTAGGCACCGCCAAAATGGCGAATGTAAACTAAAAGATATTTACGTATGGGTGAATCCATATACATTTAGTAATCATCTAGTTCTAAAATTAATTCGTGTTGATTCGTGTCTATTCGTGGTTTCAACTGCTGAATTTAGGTTTATATTGTGCTTGCTGTCAGATTTTAGATGCTGTTACGGAGCCGGATCATTTTTAATAATTTCAATAGCTGAAATCTTCGGGTTTTCCGAGACCGTGATGAATGCGATATCGAGAGCGCCGTCCGCAACATCAATGTCAAATGTCTTAACCACGGCTGTATTTGGAGCACCCACGTTTGGGTCGGCAACAATGTTGTAATTGTCAAGTTCCAACGCTCCACCTTCGATGTTCACATCGAATATGCGAATATCGGCCGCCGGGGCATAAATCTCAGCAAAGTGCAGTTTTACTGTGTAACTACCGTTTGTCACTGGGAAACTATATCCCATCGTGCCATAACGCTCGCTCTGGTACAAGGCCTCCAGTCCCGAAGTCGCGTTTGCAATCGTTGTATTCGTCGAGTACGTATTGCCACTGGTGAAGTAATTGTCGGCTTCCCAGTTGCCGGTTGGATCTGTAACAGCGCTTCCGCCGGCGTTGACACGATACAATACTAATATAGGTGATATACCAGTTCCCGTCAAAGGCACTGATTTAGCACCGGCTGGATCATTTGACTCGACTGTCAGAGTTGCAGGACGGATAGTTTCTGAACTTGGTGTAAACACTATGCTCAGGTCTGTGCTTTCGCCTGGAGCTAGTATCACTGGTAGGGAAGGTGACGACACATTGTATTCACCGGCAGCTTCACCGGTTGTGTTGAAGGCAGTAATATCCAAAGCTGCGATACCTGAATTTGTAATCGTCAGAAGTTGAGGAGCACTTGATGCACCAACGGGTTGATCGCCAAAATCCAATGTTGATAAAGCAAATAACAACTCAGGCTCCTGAGTTAACACAACTTCGCCTGTCAGAGAAATCGAATGCGGACTGTTCGAATCATCAGAAATGATTTCGATCGAGGCGAATTTATTGCCAACGTTGTTATCAGGAGTGAATATCCCATTGAATGTAACAAATCCCCCTGCAGGTATTACATATGAAGCATTTGCATCTGTACTAAACAGCGCACTGTCAATTCCTGAAAGATTGATGGCTGATATGTTCAGTACTTCATCGCCGGTATTTTCCAGAGTAATGACAGTTGATACAGGTGAGCCGCTGACAACAACCTTACCAAAATCTATGCTCGTAGGTATGATGCTGATTTGCGGAGCCAGGTCATTTTTAATAATTTCAATAGCTGAAATTTTCGGGTTTTCCGAGACCGTAATAAATGCGATATCGAGAGCGCCGTCCGCAACATCAATGTCAAATGCCTTAACCACGGCTGTATTCGGAGCACCTGCGTTTGGATCGGCAACAATGTTGTAATTGTCAAGTTCCAACGCTCCACCTTCGATGTTTACATCGAATATACGAGTATCGGCCGCCGGGGCATAAATCTCAGCAAAGTGCAGTTTTACTGTGTAACTACCGTTTGCCACTGGGAAACTATATCCCATCGTGCCATAACGCTCGCTCTGGTACAAGGCCTCCAGTCCCGAAGTCGCGTTTGCAATCGTTGTATTCGTCGAGTATGTATTGCCACTGGTGAAGTAATTGTCGGCTTCCCAGTCACCGGTTGGATCTGTAACAGCGCCTCCTCCGGCGTTGACACGATAAATCAACGAAGGATTAGTCGTATTAACAAACAATGTGGCAGAGTCTGATAATCCATCAATATCTGTAACTGTAAGTGTAACGGTAAAGCCTCCTACTGATGAGAAAGTATGTATAGGATCGGCTTCAGTAGAAGTATTTCCGTCACCAAAGTCCCAGAAATAATTCGCAATACCTGTATCATCAGTTGAAGCGCTACCTGTAAAGGATACGTCCAACGGAGCATTTCCACTTAGCAAATCTGCTGATGCAATAGCAACAGGGATTTGATTGTTACCTGCGCCAATAGTCAGATCAACAATTTGGAGATCGTTTCCATTGTAATTTATTTCAAGTGTAGCACTTTTGTTGGTTTCCGTACCGTTATGACTTATCGTTATAGTACGTTGCTCGCCACTGCCTACCAGAGCATTTTCCAGAAGTCCTCCATCAATGCTAAATTCCAAAGCGTCGGGCCCGGTCAATTGCATGTTTTTTACAATAATCCCTGTATTGCCACCGGAGATATCGAAAGTTATATTTTTAGTCTCTCCTATGCCAAAGGAAATATCGGTGCTGGCAACATCTAAAGTACTGGCTATGCTAGGAGAACCTGTAGGATTAAATTCGCCGTAGAATTCCATGTTTTTTTGATTTCCTCCTCCTTGTGACGGAGAACCTGCAGCAGTAATGATTCCATTTCCGGAAACAATGGCTTGTGTACCGTGACGAGGGTATATTAAAGGTTCACCGGTTTTCCAAACCTGCGCAGCAGGGTCGTAGATTTCCGTTACAGTTTCAGCAGGGCCTGCTATTGATGTTTCACCACCGGCAACAATTAGCTTGTCATTAAAATTGGCGACTAAGGCAGCAGCTCTTGGAGTGGGAATGTTTTGATCCGGTGGTAGTGTGCTCCAGGTAGAAGTAGCAAAGTCGTAGACATCGACTTCTGCAATTACCGGCGCAAAGGTACCACCAGGCCCTCCTGTCAATCGACCAGATGCGGCATATAATTTACCGTTAATCACTGCAGCATGGAAATGGTCTCTTGATCTAGGTGCATCCGTAAGTTCAGTCCACATGCCTGTGGTAGGGTCATATTCATCAAACCAAGGCACGTAGCCACCGCTATGACCAAGAGTGTTACCAGCTAACAAATAGAATTTGTCATTGTAAACAACTAATCCCGCAGATCCGCGTCTTCGACCCACCGGTATCTCGGGGCCTTGGATCCATTCGGCAGTAGCTGGATTAAAGATCCAAATGTAATCGGCAGGCAATTCATTCGGGAAAAAATTTGTTTTAAATGCCCCAATTACCCATATAAGTCCTTTATATTCGACTGCCTGAAAGTGATTGAACTCAGCAGGTGCAGAATTCACCAAAGAATTCCAAGTATCCGTACTGTAATCGTATATATCCAGAGTTTGAGCTTCTTCACGTCCTCCAAACAAATAGAATTTGTCACCAGCATGTACAAAGGAACATTCATGACGAGGGGTGTAATTCTCGTTTTCATTTTTGTCGTTCCAAGTCAATATTACAAATTCAGTCACCGTCCAAGTGAATGTTTTGCTGTCATCTGTAGAACCTGGCTTGCTAGCAGTTACCGTCACGATATGTACACCATCTGCTCCTGGTCCTCCATTGAGTGCTGATGCATCAATGACACCAAAGATTTGCCCGTTGGTAGGCTCGATGTCTAAGCCCGCCGGCTGACCACTAATACTGTAGACAACATTTTCACTCGGATCTCCGCCACTGGCTGAAACGCCTAAGGTACTACTTTCGGTTATTTGACTGAATTGGTCAGGTATAGGAGCCAGATTCAATAGCGGAAATTCAGTGGTCGTTGCTAACAGGGAGACTGTAGTTGGACTGTTGGTAGCATCATGGATGATTTCCAATGTGGCAGATTTGGTTCCTATGCTGCCATCTGAAGTAAAAGTGACAGGGATCGATAGGGAAGTCAGCGGTTCAACATTTACCGGCAATAATTCATCATAAGTAAACAACGCTGAGTCAGTTCCTGTAATATTGATGGAACTTATCGAAATATCTTCACCTATCCTACCGTTATTAAATACATCCAGATTGATTGATACAGGACTGCTGCTAAACGGCAAGCTCCCGAAATCTAGTGGATCAGTTAATGCAGTAAGCGTAAGCGGAGCTTCAACACCAATTACCTCAATGGCATTAGCAAGTGGATTTTCGATTACACCGTCAAACTGAATGTTTAATTCGTTGTCGGTAATTGTGACTGAGTATGAAAGCATCCCAGCCACCTGATGTCCGAAAATACCTACCAAATCCAGATTGTCTTCGGCTAATATACCTTCAAGCAAAATATCAAAGACTCTTTCTCCTAGAAGGCTCGTGCCGGAATAACTGTTGCCCATAAATAGGTTCACAACATAGTCTCCATTTGGAATAGGAATAGAAAACTCCATGTCAGGCGCTGAACTGGAATCCCATCGCTCATCACTGAATATTGCATTGAAAGTGGTTTCATCAATATAGTCAGGAATAGAGCTATCTCTGTTTGCATATAAGAAACTGCCATTGGTATTGGTAATGTTTCCAGTGTTGACCGAATAAAAAATGCCAGAATAGGAACCAGCAACAGAATTTGATTCCCAGTCGGGTCCTGCATCAGATGAGGCTACGGCAGAGCCACCAACATTGATGCGGAACAATGGAACGATGATATTCACGGTCGCGTTTAGAGGTATGATAATTGGACTGTTTACTCCTGTGTGTGTGATTTCCAGAGCAGCAACTTTGTCACCTTGTACACCATCCGGTGTAAACACTACGGGAATTATTTTTTCTGTGCCAACACCAATAGTCAGCGGCAAAGCCAGGTTTGTCTGGAAAAGAGCAGCATCATCGCCGGTTATGTTGATATCAGTAACAATAATAGGTCCTTGTTGAGGTCCACTTAGATTGGTCACTTCAAGGCTTAACTGAGAAATGTCGCCAGTGTTACTAATTCCGAAATCCAAAAACGCTAGATTTGTTGCTAGAAAATCGGCTTGGTCTTCGGTAACATTCATGAAATCCCACGTAGCTGCATATGGAGTTGCCGAGTTGCCAGAGGTACTTATAATGCCTACAGCCAGACCTTGGTTGTCACTAGCATCCAGGAAGCTTGATGGTAAATTGATTGGGCTACCAAGGCTGACAACAGTCTCGCCACTATCAAGTGAATAGTAAGGTTGCGCAGTATTAGCCTGAGTATCGACATTGATATAGACATCTATACTACTGGAAAGTAGCAGATCAGTTACATCAAACTTTGTATTTGTGATTATCGCGCCGCTGGATTCTAAAGTTGCCTCAAATCCGTAAGGGGCTTGACCACTGGTTGAGCCATCCATTAGAGCAACCTTTAAGTAATTATCCTGGTCACCATCCCCAATAAAAATACCATAAGACTGACCGTTCAAAGGTGGATTACCGTTAAAAAAGGGAGAATTAATTCTGGAATGAACTGTAAATGCAGGTGAAGAACTATCCACATTAACTCCAAACTGAAATGCATTCAATTGCGTATTCAGTGCGAGTAGCGCGTCATCGGGAGTAACTGCATCAATAGTGGCTTTTCCGCCTGCTCCACCAAAGGATAATTGTGTTTCATCGAATTGAGTCAGGTAGTCTGTAGAACCACTGGGATCCAACATGAGTCCGGTAAAACCAAGCCCAAAAAAGCCTGTACCAGGATCATTGTTCCAGAACGGATATAATATAGGAAGATTTGTCTGAGTTCCGTTGTTTGCATCAATCGCGTAAGCATCTAGCAAGTCTGGAATACCGTCGTTGTCGTCATCTATATCTGTGAGATCTGAAATAAAATCACCATCGTTATCATTAGGACTGCTTCCCCCCGAGCAAGGGTTTGTCCCGTTAGCTATTTCATCCTCATTGGTGAAGCCGTCGCCGTCATAATCAGCTAAAGGATCATATTCAGGATCACCAGGACTGTAACACTCAACAAAGTCCATAGGTTCGAAGATGGTTATATTTTCCGCACCGTATGTTGCCGCCCATATGGTACCTGGGAAAGGATCATTGTCTCCCATTGCAATAACATCCAAAGGAATACTGCCAAAACCATTCAGAAAAGTGTTATCTTTAGAGGCTAGAGCGGTACCGGACGCGTCAAGTACATATCGGTTAATGTTACCATTGAACGAAGCGGAGAGAATATTGCCTTGCATAGCACCCCCAAAATTTGTGGCAGTATATTCGCATATCCCATTAGTAGATGAACCTACTATATCAAGTATGTTGACCTTGGGAGAGCTTATGTTACCACAAAGGTACTCGCCTTGTCTGGGATCTTCGGGGAAATCTGTCGCCATATCAAAACTGCTTTTGAAGTAGCCTGAAACATTAACGATTAAATCCGCCCAGTTGTGAACACTTGCCTCAACCCAAGTACTGCCATCATACTGATATTTGTAAATTCCAGCCAAAGAAGGAAAAGCACGTATTGGAACAGGATGTCCACCATAATATGTGTTATTCGAATCATTAACAGTTCCTACATAATGTAATGAATCGCCTATGGTTGAACCGTTATTTGCAAATTCGTTCGTAATGTAGTCGCCTGCACTTGGATCATATATGGCGCCTGAAATTTGCGTTCCTTTAGGCTGATTATTGCTATCATAGATTTGCGGAGAGCTGCCCCATCCTACATTTGAACCGTTGTCCTGAGTGAATATTTTTCCACTAGCGGTAACTACAACATCGTAAGCATTTCGCCAACCCGGTGCAAATATTTGTAAGGGGCCACCACTTTCAGTAAACGCCTGATTCAAGCCATTGTTTCCGCCAAAAGGATCTCCAAGATCAATTGTTGCATTGTACATGGGATGTCCAAAACCGTAAGGAAAGTTGTTGTCAGAATTTGTAATATCTACTCGCTCCGGATCGTTAAGAGTGGGAAGATCGTAAATATAAGCCATGCCATTTCGTGGATCAATGTAAGGGCCTCCATTGTCAGCTTCCATCGCTTCGAGTTGGGTAAGATTGACTATAAGCATAGCTCCAGAAAGATAAGTTTCAGTAGTTCCGGCAAAATTGTTGCTCGGTGCTCCCTGATTTGTATTACCTCCCTGCTGAACAAGGAGATAATCAGTACCATCAACTGCTGTAAAAAAGTCTAATCCATTGGTCGAATGATTTTCCTCACATCTGGGTAATCCTCTTATAAGATCAACACGATCCCAACTGGTGCCATTCCAAGTAAGTCTTGAAAGTAGCCCGGAGTTAGTATCCAGATTAGTATCGTTTCCACCAGCACCACCACCTCCTCCTATTCTCCAATCCGAAGAAGTGATGTAAAGAATTGGGTTTGAACTGGTTCCTGTAGCTAAGATGCCGGTGACCTGACGCTTTTGGGTTGCATTCGAAGAACCATCGTCGTTGTGGTTGGGTGTATTGTCTTTAATCTCGTTAATGACGTTACTGGCAGTTATTATATATGTGCCACTACCAGACGGTGCATTATCTCTTTCAATTTCATATTCCCAAATAGTTCCGTCCTGTTGTGAGACATATAATTTTTGATTTGGACCAAAATCAAGTGATGTCGGATTACTTATGCTTTCTCCTAAAAGTCCGCTGCTCCCAAATGCGATCGACTGGGCAGGAAGATCCTGTATCTGAGCGAACAAGTAAGCATACAGACTTACACAAATTAATAAAAGATCATTTATTTTCATTATCATAGCTTTCGCTGAAGTTGAATAAGTAATATTTATGGCCCATTTTCCGATGATTAGCTTTTTAAATTGAAAATTCAAGGAGCCTCTATTTAAACTTTTTAGCAATAGTCAATAGAAAAAAACTAATTTTTTCAGAATGTTCGAAGATTCAACCGGTGAAATTTAAGTCGTATTCATAAAATTCGATTTATTTTATCCGGTATTTTAAAGACGGCTTTGCGCTAATTCACAAAAGGTGGGTAGTCGAGAGAACCTTTGCCTGGCTCAATGGCAAACGGCTTCTGAGTAAAGGCCATGAGAAAACAACGGATTTCTCAGAAAGCTAGGGTTTCATTGCTAAAATCAGCAGAAATCTGAAAAGTTTTTAACTCAACAGATTCTTAGGTATTGCTTGCTTAAAGCGAAAAAAGCCGGCCTTTGCATGTGGTTGAAGTAGTGTGTCCCACCAATGCCTGACGAAGCAAAACTTGATGCCCTGCTGTTCCAGCGCAGCTTCAAGCTCTGGTATGGCTTTATCCCACAAGCCGACCGGGACTTCTGCCATAATTACGGCATCTAGTCCTTCTTTTTTAGCCCAGTTTACGGTTGCTTCTATTGATTCAAAATAGTTCGCATCAGTGCCCAATCTGTTTTTCAGGCATGCAATACGAAAATCTGCAACAGATTCAGCGATGTTATGTGCCGTATAGATATCTTTCAGAAAAAGCCCGGCAGTGCTACAAATCTCAAACTTTTCACTGATCCATTCGGATGCACTAAGGTCGTCTTCCTGGACGAGCAGACCCAGTTTTGCTCCGGTAGGTACTTCAGCCAAGGCTGGAATTTTGCGTGGTTTGGGTAAAGGTGGAATATCGAGCGCTAGTGGCTTCTCGGCAAGTGGTTCATCGACTGTGAAGCGTCTGTTTGTATACTTGCGAATATTATCGGGGCGTGCCAGATACGTTTTGCCGATGGTGTGCAATCCTGCAACCCATCTCCAGCTTAGTGTGTTGGATGCCGGATCGCCATCAAAGAGATGAGTCAGGAAAAAAGCAGCCCCTAAAGCCCAGGGTAACTGTAATGTGTGGATCCAGATGCTGGCATACCACATACGTGCATGGTTATGCAAGTAACCAGTCTCGACCAGTTCACGGGTCCACTCATCAAGACATTCAATCCCGCTCTGACCGTCAATCGTGGAAATATAATGTTTGTGATGACTCCATTGATTTAGTTGTGCACTGAGTTCGTCCAGATAGTCATCCCAGATGCTGGGACGTAACTGAAGCCATCCTTTCCAGTATGTGCGCCAGCAGACTTCATCGATAAACTTTCCGGCGGCAGATTTGCTATGTTGCTTGAGCACGTGTTCGATGATTTTCCACTCCGATAACATTCGAGTACGCACCCATGGTGATAGCTGTGAAACGTTTTTTCGTTCTCCGGGGCCAGTGTCAGTGTTTCGTTCAGCTGCGTAAGCAAGTCCGGCGCGCGGTAAAAAGCTTTCCAGTGCAGACCTTGCGGCTATTAAAGTCGGTTCAAACATATCAATAAAAATATCTAGCGTTGTTTTGCTACGCGTGTAAGCAAATCTTTCCATTGATCTAGATTCCATTTGTTTTGGTCCAGGGCACACTGGCGTGCTTTCTTCGCTATGGCAGCTCTGGTTGCATTGTTTTCCTGACTTAGCCGCTCAAGGGCGGTGGCCAATGTTTCATTTTTATCGATTACCAGAAGTCCTTCTCTCAAATCAGGCCAATCGGAAATACCGCAATGCCTTGAAACTAGAGCAAGTCGCTGTCTGGACATTGCTTCCAGTGCGACTGTGCCGAAAGATTCCACATGTGAAGGCAGCACCAAAATATCGTGATCGTCGATCAGCTTGAGCAAATCGCCGCGAGTTGCCCAACCGATGTAATTCAGGTTTTCTAATTTGTCAGCGGCTTTTTCAACTTTTTCCCGATCCGGTCCATCGCCTGCGATGTCGAACTGTAGGTCGGGCAAATTGCGTGCGGCCTCAATAACTGATTCCAGGTTTTTTTCTGCGGCCAGGCGACCGGCAAACAAAACTCTTTTAAGCGCACCGTTATGGGTGCTTGCAGGAGTATGAATAAAGTCGTAAGAAACAGGAGTTCCAACTATTTGGGTAGTGCAGTCCCTGATCTTTTTTGCTGTCTTGGCCATGAACTTTGAGTTGACAAGAACGAGTTCCGAACAGGCAAAGAGGATATTGTTAGAGATTTTTAGATAGGCCTGATTAATCCAGCCTTGCCAACGGTTCCAGTACAATTCACCCAACTTTTCAAACCAGGTATGAAAGCCTGTTATCACTGTAGCGCCAAGCAGCTTGCCTAAAATCAAACCAGTGAATCCATACGGGCCAGGTGTCGGGAGAATGATTACAGTTGGTCTAAAGTTTTCTAATTGGCGACGGAGCTTGAAAACATTGGGCAGCAGAAATTTTTGAGTTGAGTCACCTGGCATGGGAAGCGCAATTCCGCCCGACCACTTGCCGTTTCGGATGGTTGGGGAGAGTGTAATTACAGCGTCGATCTGATCGGCAAGGTGTCGCTCCAGGTCTTTGTAGTAAGCGCCGACACCATTTCGATGGGGTGCAGCATCCGATACGATGGCGATTCGTAGTTCGGGCTCTGGTGAATCAGCCTGGGGCGCATCAGCATTCGTGGGCATTGGCCAGACATCGTTAAACCGAGCTTCTATGCCTGCATTGCTGAGACCGAAATCCTCCAATCTGTAAGAGTGACTGCTGCGGAAATTGCGTGATTTTTCAGATTGTTTACGTAAGAAACCACTAAAATGCTCGCTGACTTCCCAATCCCAGCGAGCA
The DNA here is from genome assembly GCA_050301675.1 of Puniceicoccaceae bacterium. Classification (GTDB taxonomy): domain Bacteria; phylum Verrucomicrobiota; class Verrucomicrobiia; order Opitutales; family Coraliomargaritaceae; genus Lentimonas. The sequence goes on along the minus strand of JBNKZP010000011.1, from coordinate 1,153 downwards.
TACAGATTTTCAATTACATTCTGTAGGTCTGTGCGGATTTCCTCGTTAAGCAGAAGAGGAGCGACATCGGTAGCAATAAGACTTCGGTAAAGATATTCATAATAATAGTGCAACATAGAGATACACCTTTTAGTGAATCCTTTTGGCAGCTTCCTGTTGCCAAAAAGCTCAAATGCAGGTTTTAGAGAACTGATTTGTGAGGCGACGGTTTTTTGCGGAGCACGCGCACAAACGATGAATTTTGCACGTTCAAATGTTTTCTGCAACGAACCTGTCATCGAGGCAAAACTAGGATTCTTCGACAAATACACATATTGTCTGTGATCATCCATGAGATACTTAAAGTAGAGGTGCTTTCTCACACAAGCCTTGTAATACCCCATAATGAGTTCGCGTTCCCATTTAGGCAGAGCTTCATCAAAGCGGCTCAAGCGCCACATTCCTCTGGCTGAAGGGAAAAGTACAATCAGGATAAAACAGCTATTGAGTTGCAGCAGGAACAGGAAATCCTCCTCTGGCTCATTGAGCTTGAGGCTATGGATTACCTTCATTTTTGAAAAAAACTTTCGGTGTCTCAGATACGTTCGCAAAGGTCTGAGGAAACGTCCAACTTTTGTCCAAAACACTTTTTCACTGACACTTGGAGCAAATAACAATTCCCATGTCGACGTCGATGTAAAGCGTTTGTCCTGCGCCAGCGTACGGTGCAAGAACGTTGTGCCACTGCGCGGGATACCTGTAATGAAAACCGGCGAATTGATTTTTGCGCTTTTCCATGAAGGAAACAGAAGGGTATCAAGCATCATCCCAAACCAGTGCATCATCTGCAAGCACCAGAACAGCGGAATGCCTAAGATAAAAATTAAGAGACGCTTTAAAAAAGCACCCCGGCCATGTTCCAACAAAGCTTTTGGAATCCAGGTCAACAAGGCGAAGAAGCGTAATTGGCTATAGATGAAATATTTTATCATAGTCGTAGGTTGGAGTATCTAATGCCGAACGACAAAAAGTTGGAGATAACTAAATCAAAATCATCAGCGAAATCCAAGTCGAAATCGATTGATAATGTTGTCCGGCTCGATTTCGACAGAACACTTTCAAATTTTTCCGGAATTGTTGTAATTTGCAGCGCTAGGCAAGTAGTCCGATCAGA
>JBNKZP010000010.1:0-21112 GCA_050301675.1 Puniceicoccaceae bacterium | reverse complement strand
AACGGTAAAACTGAGTTGCGGTGTTGAGCGTGGACCATCAAAAATCAGCGCCTGCCCACCTAATTTGCACCAGGTTGAAGCGGACAGTTCGCAAAAATAACGAGAGAAGTGACGCACATCGTGCGCAATGACAAAACAAGGAAGCTCATAGCTTCCAATTTCCTGCAAATAGTTTTTTAAATAGTGAAACAACCCAATTGTAGCCCGTACGATTGTGAAATCATTCAGCATGTTGGAACCAACAGCTGCATGCTTGGGCGTGCCCATTTCCGAAGGCGTTCCCAGCTCGGCTGCTGTTACTACCTGGCCAATTGTACGACCGCGAATCCCACCGGTACCGAATGCCATGTTCCGGTAAAATCGGTCGTTCAATTCGTCCCACGCCTTTTTCTCAAACAACTCTGCTATGCTGTCTTGTGTCCACTCTGGTAAGAAGTCGACATCTACCCAGTTTTTAAGGTTTTCAACAGTGCTTTTTAGCAGATGTCCGCTCGCGTCAGCAGATTCAATTTTTCCAATTAAGTTCATAATACACAAAATTCGTTTGGGTTACCTAAACGGTTCATTCAACAATCATGCCTTCACGGATGGGTGTCTTTTGTTCGAAGGATGGCCATTGTTTTACAAAATCTGCTTCATCCGCAGCGAACAAAGAAGAAATCTCGATGGTTTTACTTGGCAATCCACTGTCATCGGTCTCGATACTTTCCCCGGCTGCTATCAGCCAGCGGGCAAACATGCGCATTTGATCTTCCATACAAGTCTTTGGCGAATCCTGGCCTTCAGCATTCTTAACCGGACTAAATTCGTCTTCGCGTGCCGTCTCGATGACAACGGGATTTTTCGCCATCGGCAATGCATCAAACACAAACTGCTCGAATTTTACACCATTTGCCGAGTCTGGCTCGACAATCTGGCCCTCAGCATTCAGATAGGGTATTTTTTTGTTCGCGCGATGAAACGGTAGTCTCGTGTTCGAATCATTTCCCCCGACCCGTGCGATAAATTCACGATCAAACAAGTGAATCGCAACATTTCCGGCGTTGTATCGGATTGCCCCATTTTCGTCCTTTTCATCCTGCATGGCATCAGGCATGTCACTATACTCAACCACTTTGAGGGCACCTTCTTGCATGCAAAAAATGCCCACTTTTTCGCGAGCGTACGCTTTGGGCACCATCTTGCTGGACAACTCGGAATGACCCAGCACGTGAAATCCGACAAACTCAGGATCGATACACTTAACCAATGGATTGTCGACCTGAAAGTAACTAACACAATCAACGCCCGCAGCTGCCATTTTTTCAACTGCTCCACTCCGTACCAATGCACGTAGTGAACCACCATGACCATCCGGGGCCATTGCGATTTCTGATTTATTGACCATCAGAATCTTGCCATCAAAATCGACCGCAGGCATTAGTCCCTGGACGATAAAGTGAACTGATTTCGGATCCAATCCCCAATAATCGGCTTTCTGAAATGCAGCAACTGTCGCTTCATTATTGGTTTCGCTAGTGAGAATAAACCAAGGTATTGTCACGCCAAACCGTTTGCCAGATCGGAGCAGTTTTTCTGCAAATACCTGAAAAAGTGTCTTCTTCGAAATGGGTGTTACCGGAAATGTTCCTTTCGGACCATCATAGCCTAACCGTGTGCCCTGACCACCGGCAACGGTAAAGGCTGCCACTCGCCCTGCCGAAATGGCTTCAGAGCCGGCTTTGAATGCATCTTTCCACTGGGACAGGCTGCCTCCTTTTTTAGGCAACTGCACATAAGGGGCCGGAGCCAGACCATTTAAAGACGATTGTTTTGCATGATCTCCTGCCTGATTTAGGTGCTCCTGAACCAACGATTGCAACTCATCCAGATCGATTGAAGCGGTCTGTTCCAAAAGGTTTTTCTGAGCTGCTTCTTCCAATTTTTCAAAGTAATTGAAAACGTGCCCTTGGCCTGCCTGTTTGAATTTATCTTTAAGTACGTTTATTTCCGAATGATTCATTTTGTGTTGGTCTTATTTTACAATCAATTATTGAGCACTAAATGCGCGAAAAATCCAGATCCTTAGACCTTCCAACAATTGGTAAAAAGCCTTAAATCCTCGTTGGAGACAAGAGTAATGTTACAAAAAACACAAATCTTAAGCAGATCTATTGCATCATCCGTATCAGTGAGGCCGTGGCCCGTAAAGTGCAGTTCCTACGCGTACTTGTGTCGATCCGGCTGCAATTGCTATTTCAAGATCCCCCGTCATACCCATCGAAAGTTCAGGCAGCGAAACGTCAAACTTTGTAGCCAGTCGATCGCGAAGATCGCGCAAACTTTCAAAAGCAGACTTTGCAACGTTACAGTCATCGGCAAGTGGTGCGATAGTCATTAATCCATCCACCTGCAAATTTTTCGATGCAAGCGCTCGCTCCAGAGCAGCATCCATTTCCTCTTCATTAAAACCAAATTTATTTGGATCCTTTCCCGTATTACACTGTATAAATATAGGTAACAACTTATCCGCCTGTTCAGCATGACGATTCAAGTGCTCGATCAACTTCAGAGAATTCACAGACTGGATGCGGTCAAAAATAGCGACTGCATCTTTTACCTTATTTGTTTGTAAATGTCCGATCAACTCCCAACGCACACCACCAGGCGACATGGATTTTTTCAGTTTCGCCTCCTGTACACGATTTTCACCAACTGCCGAAAGCCCGGCACGAGTCGCATAATCGACTGCATCGACTGGATGCTTCTTTGTAACAGGAAGTATTTTGACACTTTCGTCCGACCGGCCTGCTTTTTGACAAGCTGACCGGATATTTTGCTTTATCTGCTTTAGGTTTTCACTAAAAGTTTCAAATGAAATCATGCTTTATTAGTAGCTTTTGAGGATTTAGTAAGTTTTTATAAGAAAATCTGTTTGATTTATCATACTCTTTAAATATCAAGTTTCAAAATTATTATTATGAATGTTCAAAATTTTAAAATCTTTTCGGATCTGGTTGACAGCGAAAGTTTCTCGCGTGCAGCAAAACTTAATGGTATTACACAATCTGCAGTGAGTCAGCAATTGCGTTCCATGGAGAAGCATTTCAACATCCTCATTGTAGATCGTAGCCAAAAGCGGTTTCGCCTGACACGCGAAGGTCGGCGGCTGCATGAATCTGCCAAAGAGATACTCCAAATCTACAATACACTCAGTATTGAATTGCAGGAAATGAAGAAAATCATCAGTGGCACGATTCACATCTCCACTGTTTATAGTATTGGCTTACACGGACTGCCTCCTTACGTGAAGACTTTTTTAAAAGAATATCCTAAAGTTAATATACGCATTGAGTATCGTCGGGCGACCATGGTTTACGAAGATGTGCTTTCCAACTCCATGGATTTGGGCCTGGTCGCTTATCCCCAGAAGCATAAACAGCTTGAAATCTTGCCTTTTAGCGTCGACAAACTTGTCTTGATTGCAAGCCCGGACCATCCTTTGGCCGATAAAAAAGAGGTCGATATTGCAGAACTGGCTGATCAGAAATTTGTCGGCTTCGAATCTGATATACCTACGCGCAAGGCAACCGATGCTCTCTTCAAAAAAGTGAATATTGAAGTTGAGCCTGTAATGGAGTTTGACAATGTGGAAACGGTTAAGCGTGCGGTCGAAATTAATGCCGGAATGGCGATTGTACCACAAACTACTGTTGAGCGAGAAGAGTCACAGGGACTGCTCAAGGTGATCCAATTTAAGGGCATCTCATACGAACGTCCGCTTGCACTGATCCATCGAAAAGGCCGGATTTTGACGCCCGCGATGAGGAAGCTGATCGAACTGTTGACTTCGAAGAAACTGGATCGTTTCGGAAAGCCCGTCAAAGAAGGCAAAAAAGACTCAGAATAGTTACGCCCGTCAGTCGTGCATCATCTCCATCGAAATTAATTTTGTGTAATGAAATTGTTTCTGGTTTCAGTCCTCATGACTGCAACTCTACATACTATGGCAGCAGAGCTTCCTGCAAACATTGAACATGTACAGACACTCGACGGCATACGAGAGTACAGACTTACAAATAACGGTCTCCGAGTATTGCTGATGCCCGACGACGGTCTACCGGTTGCCACAGTAATGGTGACCTATGAAGTAGGTTCACGCAATGAAGTAACCGGCACTACCGGCGCAACTCATATCCTGGAGCACATGATGTTCAAAGGTACGGAGCATTTTAACAGTAAAGATAACTCCGATTACTTCAGTCAAATGGAACGCATCGGCGCACGCTCAAATGCGACAACTTATTTCGATCGTACAAATTATTACGCGACGCTTCCAAGCGAATATGTTCCTCTGGCAATAGAATTAGAAGCTGATCGCATGCGGAATCTTTTAATTCACAAGGAAGACCTGGATTCGGAAATGACCGTTGTTCGCAATGAATATGAGCGCGGAGAGAACAATCCGATTCGTACTCTTATCAAAGAGACCTACGCATGTGCATTTATGGCGCACCCTTACAAACATCCGACCATCGGCTGGCTTTCTGATATCGAAAGTACATCTGTTGAAAAGTTACGCGCTTTTTACAACACCTTTTATTGGCCGGAAAATGCCGTGTTGACTGTAATTGGTGGATTTGATCCAGAAGAAACGCTGGTAGCTATTGAGCAATTCTATGGTTCTATCCCCAATGCAACTCACCCGATACCGGTCGTTGAAACAAAGGAGCCTGAGCAACTTGGCCCTAGACGGCTGGCGATCGAGCGCGCTGGCCAAGTAGGAATCGTAATGATTGCTTTTAAAGCGCCGGCAGGTTCCAGCGAAGACTGGGCAGCTCTTAACTTGATTGAACAGATACTTGGGGCTGACAAGACCGGACGCCTGTATCGTGCTCTTGAAGATAAAGGCAAAGCCAGCGCTACTTTCACGTACGCACCGCAACTTCGCGATCCCGGACTTTTTACACTGGCAGCCTATCTGACTCCGGATGCAACGCATGAAGAGACGGAAAACATTATTCTTGATGAAATCGAAAAGCTTATCAGCGGTGGCGTTACAGAAGATGAACTCGAACAGGCGAAAGCGGTCATAAAGGCCAACGTAGTTTATGGAAGAGATGGTTCATACGCTGTTGCCGACCAATTAAATGAAGCCATTGCAATGGGCGACTGGACCAGATACATCAAACAACCAAAGGCTATTCAAGCTGTTACCGCCCAAGACATTCAAAAGGTAGCCGCAAAGTACTTCCAACAGAAAAACAGCACAACAGGTTGGTTCGTTCCTAAAACTTCAGCAAGCTCTATCGTAACGACCAGTCGTGCAACTGGTCCCATCTATTACCGCGATCCTGAAATACCTGACATCTCTACCGAAGACCACTTTAAAACTCAGAACAACACTTCAACCATGAAGAGCGACGATAAACCAGTGGTCGACTTTTCAAGTAAACTCCAACGCGCACACATCGGAGATATTGATCTCATCACCGTTGATATGCCGATAAAAGAGGTTGTTTCTTTTGTGGGCAGTTTTGCTGCAGGGGATTCACTTAGTCCTGAAGACTCACCAATCCTTGCCAGCCTGACAGCGGCGATGCTGGATAAGGGAACAAAAAGTAAAGATCGCTTTAAGATCGCGGAATTATTAAACAGCATTGGAGCCGAAATCACATTTAACGCCGATGCTAACGCGCTTCAATTTTCCGGAAAATTTCTTCGCGAGGACGCCGGTACTGTTATCAGCATACTTGCTGAACAAATCAGAGAGCCTGCATTTGATCCGGAGGTACTTGAAACCCTAAAAAGCCGTCAGAGAGCACAACTCTTACTTGCAATCGACAACCCGGATTACCGGGCGGAAACAGAAGTCAGTCGTTTGCTCTACCCGAAAGGTCATCCCAATTACTCTGAAGGGATATCCGTGTTGCTGGACGATCTGGAATCTGTAACGATTGAAGATATTATTCGGTTCCACGCCGATTACTATGGTCCGAAATCGATGCAGATTGTTTTTGCCGGTGATATTGACTTCGAGCAACTTACCGCAGCTGTTGAATTTGCCTTCGAGGGCTGGGATGGTGGGGTCGACTATCCGTCAGAACATTTGAAACAACTTGAAAATACCCAACAAAGCGAACGCATTTTTATTGCTGACAAAACTAGCGTCGCTGTCCGCTACGCACAAAACACCGGACTCCAGCGGACCAGTGATGACTATCTGCCATTTATGATCGGCAACTACATATTAGGCGGCAGCTTCAATGCACGCCTCATGCAGGAAGTACGCGTCAATAAAGGACTCACCTACAGCATCGGCTCAAGACACACGGGCGATATACTGACTCCCGGCAATTGGATACTCAACGCGAGCTTTTCCCCGGCCTTACTGGAAAATGGCCTGGCAGCGACCGAATCTGTGATTACAGAATGGTACGAAAAAGGCGTCAGTCAGGACGAAGTTCAAAAAGCCATCGAAACACTCTGTGGTTCATATCTGGTCGGGCTATCCACCACCGGTAACGTCGCAAACCAATTACTCAGCTTTATCCAACGCGGACTTGCTCCCGAATACATCGACGAATATCCGGAAAAACTTCGTTCCATCACCGCAGAACAGGTCAATAATGCTATTCGCAAGCACTTTAGCCCACAACTGCATACCCTGGTAGTTGCAGGCTCGCTGAATGATGTACAAACTACAGAGACAACCAATCAACCACTAAACACAGAGAACATTACTGTTCGGCTGGACACTCCTGATACGGGCTGGCGCATCGAAATTGAAAAAGTTTATCAAACCAGCGAAAGCTTCGTGGTAATCTCCAAATTACTACACAACGAAGAAAATGCCAATACCGTCATCAGCACAGTAACCGACAAGGTACAGATCCCGAAAGCAACGAGAGAACTACCGATTCGCTACTATATAATCGGTAAAACCTGGGACTGGGGTGACTCAGCCGAGTACAACTTTATTGATTCGATGAATGCCTTTGGCACTGCGCTTGACGCAGCCAAACTGATTTACCAAAAATAAACGTTCCCACTCATCAATTTAAGATAACAATTCATGCCAAAGATCGATATTGAAACACTCCGGTTCATTCTTCAACGTAACGAATCAGATATTCGTAAAGTTGCGGAAATCATGAATGAAGTCGAACTTGAATTAAAAGCTGAAGAAGAAGAAAGAGCGCTCCGTCCACCACCCGTTAAAAAGCAATTCGTGATGTTGGTATCCGATCCGGAAGGTATCTTAGATAAAAAAGACATGGTTGGCTGGATTGCCCAGATTCCTGAAGATGACAGCATTGCCACCACAGCAAGTCGCATCCACAGTGCAGCTTACGAGTACAATGCCACGCCCAAAGGCACCCGCATGCCAGTTGAAACTGTTGGAGAAGCTTGCGAAGTTGTGTCAGCCAAGTTATTTAAAGAACAGAACGTTTGGGTTAAGTCCAAAACACCTTTGCTAATCGTTCCTGTCGAAAACAAAATACCAACCGAAAAAGCAGACTGATTTTAAATCACAATCCATATAACCACTAAACCTGTTCAGACAATGATAACTCAGTACTCAAAACTAATCGCCCTTCTATTCACACTCGGTCTTACAGCAGTCATAGTACCGCAAAAAGCTCAGGCACATTGCCAGATTCCCTGCGGCATCTACAACGATCATGCACGCGTGCAAAAGATGCTTGAAGATGCCACTACTGTAAAAAAAGCAACTGTCATGATTTCAGAACTTGCAGGTAAAGAAGATGCCCAGTCCCAGAATCAAATCGTTCGCTGGATATCTAATAAGGAGTCTCACTCACAAAACATCATCGCTACCATCAGTGATTATTACCTCACACAGCGAATCAACCCCGGTCAAACCGACTATGTTGAACGTCTGAAAAAGCATCATGCAGTTATCATCGCTGCCATGAAAGCAAAACAGAATGCCGACGGCTCATATGCTGACGAACTAACAAAAAGCATTGAAGAGCTCAAAGCATACTATCCGGAACCAGATCATACACACTAGGACTCAGCACTCAGAATCTGCAAGCTCAGCTTCACACCTCACGCCATGCTTGAATTTCTCAAGCTATTTGTAGGCAACACCTGGAACCTGATCGCCGAAATGGCACCCTACCTGATCTTCGGGTTCCTGGTGTCGAGCTTGCTCTTCCGGCTTATCCACCCTGAAGCAGTCGAACGTCTTCTCGGTAAGCCTGGCCTGAGCACAGTCGTAAAATCCTGCCTGATAGGCATACCGATGCCCCTCTGCTCTTGCTCTGTTATTCCGATCGCAGCTTCTCTGCGAAAAAACGGCGCCAGCCGCGGCTCTACGGCAGCATTCATCAGTTCGACTCCGCAAACAGGAGTCGACAGCATTTTTGCCACCTACTCATTGATGGGCGGCCTGTTCACGGCCGTACGCGTAGTGGTTGCCTTTATCTCGGGCATTATAACCGGCTTCTTGATAGAACTTTCCTGCAACCGAACTAACCAGAGCCAGGAAACTTCTGCAAATAACATTCAAGTATCTGACTGTTGCACGTCAAAGCCATCACGCCCCGGATTGAAAGAATCGCTGCACTACGGATTTGTAAAATTACCCGCTGAGCTGGCTATCGCATTGATTGTAGGGCTTGTTCTTGCTGGACTGATCACTACCCTGCTCCCCGGAGACTTATTCCAAGGGTCATTCAGCTACGGTCCGGCCGCATTTTTGATTGCCACTCTCATCGGCCTGCCTCTCTACATCTGCGCGACAGCATCCATTCCCATGGCCTATGCATTGATTGCCGCAGGGCTCTCCCCCGGCGCCGCACTCGTGTTTTTAATCGTAGGCCCCGCGACCAACACTGCGACCGTTGCAACCATATGGAAAATCATTGGCCCCAGAGCAACCGGCATCTATCTGATCAGCCTACTGATCATCTCCTGGGCTTCCGGATGGGTTTTCAACGCTAGCATAAGTCATCAGACCATAAGCGAAAGTATCCACCTTCACGAAAACTCGCCAATAAAACTATGGCAGCATATTTCCGGGATCGTGTTAATCGCCACCCTGCTGTTCGGGCTACTCAAACAAAACACACAAAACGCACTCAGGGAAAGCTGTTGCGGGTAAACCTTAAATCAGGAGTTAAGAATTAGGTCAAAGTTTCGTGGAAATCCTTTAATTTAAAAGAGCAGCAGCGACCGCACGAAAACTATTCAAGCCTGCCTCGATGTTGTCGATTATTTCCTCTGCCAGAACTTCGGGTTCAGCGAGGTTCGGCGTCGCTCAGCATCGTGAGATTTTGGAAATAATTGAATCTGTACTCATAGCTTTTTGAATGAATAAACAGGTATTCCTGTCGGAGTAAGTTCTTTCTTCAATATTGTTTTTCCCATTCTAGAGATAGCAATATCAGCAATTCTTGGGTAAGCCCATCCCTCGGGCAATTCTCTACAGTTCATAACAAAATCATCCTATCAAAAGTATCTGCGCATTCTGCGTCATCTGCGGTCAAATCTTCTTTTTTAACCACAGATTGCTCAGATGAACGCAGATATTTTCTTTCGATTTTCATTGTGACTGTGAAACGCGTTTGATGCCGAGTTTTGCGTATTTAAAGTTGAGAAGAAGACTGGTTTGAAGACCTGTAATATTGAGGTAACCAAGCATTTGAGCGGTGTGGCTTTCGTTAAAGACAGAGACGACTTTGGTGTCGACAATGACCAGGTTATCGACAATCAAATCGGGAACTAAAGTGCCGATGAGCTGATTGTCGTAGTAGACTTCAAATTGCTTCTGTGAATCGCAATGTAGTCCCTGTTACCGGAGTTCTATGACAAGAGCCCGTTCATAGAGCTTTTCATCAAGACCTGGCTTAAGAGCATTCAAGACCGTATAGGCTGCACCAATAATTCGCTTTGTCAGTTCAACATTATCTGTGTCCATCTGTACTCTGCGATTAAATCAAAGATTGAGTTAACCCTATAGCTTCCAAGCACCAGATCTACGACAGGTAACGTTTCGTCAGTTCCTGAACGATGTAATCGCGAGCATCTTTTACCGTATCGACTATTTTAAACAGGTTCAAATCCTCTCTGGATATGGTACCCCACTCGACAAGAAGATCAAAGTTGAACAACTCTTTCCAAAATTCACTGCCAAAGAGGACGATTGGCGGCGCCTGATCAATTTTTCTGGTTTGCACCAGAGTGAGCGATTCAAACAGTTCGTCCATCGTACCGAATCCTCCGGGAAATGCCACAAATGCTTTTGATAAGAGTACGAACCAATACTTACGCACAAAGAAGTAGTGAAACTCAAACTTGAGGTTGTCATGAACGTAAGGGTTTATGTCCTGTTCGAAGGGAAGACTGATTCCGAGCCCAATTGATTTGCCACCAGCCTTGTGTGCGCCAAGGTTTGCTGCCTCCATAATGCCTGGCCCACCGCCGGAACAAATGATAAACCTTCGCTGGTCTTCGATATCCAGATTCATAGACCAGCTGGTAAGCTCTTCGGCAAGTTCGACTGCCATATCATAGTAAGGCGCTGCTTTGACAGCGCTTTGAGCCATCTGTAGCGCCCGCTTTTCATAATGAGTCATATTTTCCGGATCTTTAATACTGTCTTTTGTTTCCTCTAGCCTAATCCTGGCTGCATCGACGGGCATAATCCGTGCGGAGCCAAATATCACAATCGTATCTTCGATCCTTTCCTCAGTGAAGCGAAGGGTTGGTTCTGTCATTTCACAGAGCACGCGAATATTGCGAGCGGCTTCGCTGTTGAGGAAATGTAGATTCTCGTAAGCTTTATTAGGCCATTTGTCGCGCGACCAGGGGCTATATTTATTCATTTTATGTTTTCTTGGTTTTAGAGTTGCGGGCACTTTGCAGTATGATTCTTGTGAAAGGTTTACATTTAATCAGGTAATTTCAATAAAGTAAATGTATCTCAAAGAGATTATTATCAATGGTTTCAAAAGCTTTGCCGACCGCACATGCCTCGATTTGCAGCGCGGCGTAACTGCCGTTGTGGGCCCCAATGGTTGCGGCAAAAGCAACATTGTTGACGCAATTCGCTGGGTGCTTGGAGAGAAGAGCGCCAAGGCGCTGCGTGGGGTGTCCATGCAGGACGTCATCTTTGAAGGCACCGACAAACGCAAAGGGCTACCAACATGTGAAGTGTCACTTACGTTTGCCGATTGTGAACTCGATCTGGGAACGGCATTTAATGAAGTTGAGGTGACGCGCCGGGTAACCCGTGAAGGCGGAAGTGATTATTACATCAATGGCAACAGTTCACGGCTAAAGGATATCCACCGATTGTTCGCCAATACTGGCATCGGGCGCGTCTCTTACTCCTTCATGTTGCAGGGACAGATCGATCAGGTGCTCTCCACAAATCCTGCCGAGCGGCGCATCATTTTTGAAGAAGCCGCCGGGGTTACCCTCTATAAAGAACAACGCAAGGAAGCGCTGAACAAGCTTGCCCTGGTGGATACAAATCTCACCCGCGTAACTGACGTAATCGATGAAGTGAGCCGTCAGATCAGTTCCCTGAAGCGACAAGCCAATAAAGCGTTGCGCTATCAACAACTGAAATACCGTTTGACACATCTGGACCTGGCGCTCTGTGCACACCGCTTCGAATCGTTGAAGAAATCGATCGATACACTTGCCGATCAGGCAAGTAAGATAAAAAAGCAACTCGATGCCCACAACGAATCCATCGCCCATGACGAGCAACAGCTCACCAAGCGCAAAATGGAACGCACAGAGCTTTACAAAAAGATACAGGAGTTACAACAACGTGTATTTGACTTACGTTCGGAAAAAGCAAATGCCGAAAACCAGATTGAGTTTTCGGATGTCCGCATCAAGGATTTCAATGAGCGCATTGCCAAATACAAAGAAGAGGTAAAAGGCCTGAAGAAGCAACAAAATGAACTCCGCGAACGCGCTCAGAGCGAGTCCAAGAATCGACAATTGCACCTGGACTTCGTAGATGACTCAGACCGTGTATTTCGAGACCAAAGCGCCGAATTTGACAAGGTGCAAAAACACCTGGAAGCTCTTGAAGGTCAGTTTCAGCAAGCCCGCCAAAAAATGCTTCAGATCGAAAACCAAATCAACCGGTCGCGCTCGCGCTGCACAACACTGGAAGTCGATCTGAAAACCTATCAGGTCAAACATGCTTCACTGACCGAAACAATTCTTGCACTGAAAGAAGAGACAACGGTTCTGGAGAAGACCAGCGCAGAAATAAAGCAGCTTCTGGCACAACGTCAGGAAGCCCGGAAAGCCAATGAAGCAGCTCTTGAAAAAGTCCAGGAAGACGCAAAATCACTCTTACAGTCCATACGCTCCACTCAAAATGAGGTTCAGGAACAGGATCGCAACATTGCACGCAAGACGACACGGCTTTCCGTACTTGAAAATTTGCAAGCCAAGTTTGAAGGTTTCGGCGAAGGGGCACGGGCTATTTTAAATGGCAAACTCACTGATGTAGTCACCAAAGAAGATGTCGCGATCCTTTCCAGAACGCTGCAAGTTGAGCCGGACTATGTAACTGCTCTGAATACCTTGCTAGGTCAGGCGATGGAAGCGATATCAGTCGGTGATTCAAAAAAGACACTTTCAGTGATTGCCCGGCTCGATAAAGAAAAACTAGGCCGAGCCTGTTTTTATCTGGAACCAGAGGCAAACTACAATGAGAAAGCAGATGTACCGTTACCAAAATCAATCGTATCGGTTCTTTCAACAGTGAGAGTTGAAGACAAAAACCTCAAACAGGCAATTGAGGCACTTCTGGCAAACTGTTACTTCGCAGAAACCCTGGAAGCATTGATACAATTCTGGGAGGAAAACCCTGACTTTCGCTTTCATTACGCAGCTACTTTGAAAGGTGAGTTGATTGACGGCCGCGGACTTATTTACGGCGGACAAACCTCCGGAGAGAAAGCAGCCAATATGATTGAGCGCGAGTCAGAGATTCGGAAGCTGCAGAAAGATATTCAGGCTGAACGCAAAACGCTCAACAAACTGCGTGAAAAGCTAGGCGAGATGGAGAAGCAACATCATGCCATAGAAGTGACTATTGAAGATAAGCGCCAGCGGCTAACCGAACTTACCAGTGAAGTCTCCGGACTGATCAAAGAAGAAAGCAACCACGGACAGAAACTGAAGCACAACAACGATCTGTATCAAAAGCGGACTGAAGAACTCAGACGACTTGAAGCACAAAATAAAGATTCCGTCCAAGCGATGGAAAACGCACAGCAAGAGCTCATCAAAGCTGAAAAAGAGTTATCAGAAGAACGCCGGAATATGGCTAAACTGGAAGATGCAATCGCGCAAACACGTGAAACCCGTGATCGGAAGCGGGAGGAGTTATCGGAGGTGCGCTTCGAACTCGCAGCAAAAAAGCAACGTCTTGAATCAGTCGATCGCACACTCATTGAAGTGCAACGTGAAGAAGAAAAACTGCAAAGCCGCATGACGCAACGTCAACAAGAGAGCGATACACTTCAGGAACAAATCAAACAGTTGGAATCCGGGCGCTCCGGTGAACAAGCAAAAAGTAAAGAATTATCGAAAACCTTACAAACCGTCACTGAGCAATTAACCAAAGACCGCGCAGACCTGGAACGCGCAGATTCTGAAATCGCAACATTAGACACAAACCTGTCAAAAAAGCGAAACGATGGCCGCACTTCCGACAAAGAAGTGGCAAATTGCGAAGTACGCCTGGCCGAAGAACGTGCCCAGGCCTCTTTCTTGATAAACTCAGTTGAGGAAAACTATCAGGCAGAGCTACAGCAGATTGATTGGAAAGTTGAATTCTGGAAATGTGGCTTAAACAAGAGCCAGCGCATCAATTTCGACGAAGTCAAAGATATTGACGATGTTACCGAGCAGATACAGCAGGAAAACCAGGAGCCAACGGCAGAAGAACTGGCCTCAATCGGCCCGGTTGAATGGTCAAACGTAGAAGAAAACGTATCCGAACTAAAAGAGCGCATCGCGACAATGGGCCCGGTCAATTTGGATGCCATCGCCGAATATACAGACCTGCGTGAGCGCCACGAGTTTCTCAAAACCCAAAGTGAAGACCTTTGGAACGCCAAGAACGCGCTGGTAAGCTCAATTGACGAAATTAACGAGACCTCGCAGAAACTCTTCATTGAGACCTTTGAACAGGTGCGTAAAAACTTCACGTTCACATACGAAAAATTATCCGGTGGCGGGGTTTCGGATCTGGTTCTGGTTGATTCCGAAGACCCACTCGAATCCGGCATCGACATCATCGCCCGCCCGCCGGGCACCCGTTTAAAAAACATCTCCCTGCTCTCCGGAGGACAGCGAACAATGGCTGCCGTTGCCCTGCTATTCGCAATTTACATGGTCAAGCCAAGTCCTTTTTGTGTACTGGACGAGATCGATGCAGCACTGGACGATGCAAACATTGGACGCTTCTGCGAGATGCTGCACAGCTTCACCAAACAGTCCCAGTTTCTGATCGTCACCCACAACAAACGCACCATTTCGAATGCTGACACCGTGTTTGGCGTAACCATGCCAGAAAAAGGAGTATCGAAGCTACTCTCGATGAAATTCAGTGCTGCCGCAGCCGGTTAGTTAAAAGAGTAGTAGACTTAGATTATGCTTTTAAAGTCTGCGGATTAAGGAAAAAAGGTTGGGTCCAACTCACGGATTTAGTACCTTACTTTTAAAATCCTTGCATGTTTAGCAAAGATATTAAGTAAGGTAGACACAGTTTTTAACCACTGAGAACACGAAGCGCACGAAGATAAACGATGATATTTCAAAAGTATTTTCTTCGTGTTCTTTGTGCATCTTCGTGGTTAATAAAAGCAGAGCAATAAACATGTAGAGTTCTACTTTCCTTTTGGTTCCGGCTTTGTCAGGTTGGGTTAAAAGAGTAAATTCTTCTAATTCCCGGCTTGACCCATTTGTTTGGAACTGAACATTTGTAGCTAACTATTATTGCGGGTATAGTTTAGAGGTAAAACATCTGCCTTCCACGCAGAGGTCGTCGGTTCAATTCCGTCTACCCGCACCATTGCCAGAAAATCGAATTTTCGGATCAAAGTATAGCGCTATAGTTTTGGCTTTAATATCAGCACCCCATCGTGAGCCTCTACGATCTCGCGCATAATATTGGCAAAACGTGTATTTCCCTGTACTGCGCCAAACTGGAAAAGATCCCTGAAAGTAGGAAAGCCAATAGCGCTAATTGAAACAGCCCTTTTCTGAGTTCCAGGCAATTTGGGATTAAGGCGATCCAGCCTGAGTAAAAAGCTTTGAGTGGACCCGCGGAAGTCGTCACCGAGTATGTAAATACTCATTTGATCACTTGGCTGTAACTGTGGTTTTAATTCCTTAAGTGCCTTGCGTATACCTGGCTCCGGATCACTAATGCTAAGAATCGAGTAATTTAGAACCTTTTCCAACGCCTGTCTTCTTAGCCCTGGGGTATCATTCAACCAGAAACCACTGCGATCTCTCAACATATAATTGCCGCTTGTATCCAAGAATTGAATTTTCTGAACCGCTGGCAGCTGGTCAAGCAATTCGGTAATTTGTTCAATCACACCAGAGTGAAGCTGTTTCGTAAACTGATTACGCATACTGCCGGAAGTATCGATAATGAAGGCAACGTGTGTGGCCTCAGAAGGCAATCCAATCGGTGGCAGGTTCTCAAATTTAAAGCTTTGCAAAATTCGGTTGGCCTCAGCATTCGCTTTCTGTCCAATGCTCAGATTAGCCTGTTTGATATCAAACTCTTGCCGGAGAGCAGAAAGAGTTGATTGTTGCTCTTTAATAAAAGACTCCAGGCGTTTTTGTTCTTTGGCAGTCTGCTGACGGTTGAGCGTATATTTTAGAAGCTCAGTCTTTTGTACAATATCTGACTCAATTTGAGCCAATTGTTGTCGCATGTTTTGTAGCGATTTTTCATCGACCGAGCTTTCGACCCCCGCTTTTCCAGAGCCGATCGAAAGAATAAAAAGCAACAAAATGGCGCCGAACCCGCAGCACAAGCAATCCAGGAAGGAAAGGCTAAATACTTCAATCTGTCTGCGCTTTATCATGAGAAAACAATGTTCTAAAGAGCAGGCCATTCATTGTCAGGCACCAGTGTGATACCGAGGGTGCGGCTACCGAGTTTCCAAAAGAGAGCAGCAGCGGAAGGATCACCTTCGAAGGGAAAAAGTATTGTATTGACCGGAAAATTCGGACGAGCGGACATTGCCAAGTTGAACAGTCGTATACGGTCTTTTTCCGAGAGCGATCTATTTGTGGGATTGGGTGCGGTGGGTAAGCCATCACCAATTAGCAGGAGGCTGCTAGGTGGTTCACCTAGATTTTTTATCACAGTAAATGCGTTTAGAAGGTTGGCTCCACCAGATGCATCGAGCGTTTCAAGGCTATCTAGTATGCGAATCAGTTCGCTGTTTTCGTAAGGATCCAAATAAGGCTCCTCCAAAGTACCGAATAAAGGTGAAGTTGTTTGGTTCATTTGAAAGACAGCGACTTTGGTACCTTTGGGAATGGCAGCAAGCACTGCACGAACTGAAGCTTTTGCCCGGAGCCATTTCTCGGACTGATTACTACTGCCACTACGAATAATTTCCAATGCACTCCGGGCATCCTCGGCTAACATGCTTCCGGAGTTTTCCAAAAGGATAAGTACTCTTGGCCCTTCTAAGCGTAGACCGGACAAATAACTCTTGTCGGCTGAAGGACGCGCCAATGCTGCGACTGCTTCGGAAGATTCTGTTTCTTTATTCAGTAAGGCAAGCGCTGCTTTTTTTTCTTCAATTGCCTTTGATAGGCGTTTCAATTCAGTATTGAGTTGATTGATTTCAATAGCTTCGGCGGGATCAGGTTGTGGATTCAGTGCAGCAAGTTCTCTTTCGACAGATCTTTGTTTCTCTTCTGCAACTGCAATTGCTTGCTGCAATGTTTCAAATGCGGCAATTGCCTGTTCTGCGTCAGTTTCTTTTTGGTCGATCTGGTTTTTTGCTGTCAGGATGAAGAGCAGTAGCACGGCCCCAAAGCCACAACAGATACAATCGATAAAGGACAATGCCGAACTTTGCTCCTGCCTGCGATGTTTCATTCTATGCCCAAGATGGTGATCACTGTTACAAGTTCAATGGCTCATCTTTCATTCTCTTCCGGCGAATTATCGACTTGAAGACTTTTTACTGTTTCGACTTCTGCATCTGCGCGGTCGTAGAGTTTATCGATCAATTCCTCGCGGCAGAATGTTTGCAAACGTAAAATGAGGCCCTCCTGACTGGATTGCAGGAGATGGATAAGCAGCATAAGAAAAATGCTGATAATCAAAGCAACCAGGGTCGAATTAAATGCCACACCCAAGGCACTGGTAACCCCAGAAATATCACCCTGCAAAGCTTCATCAGCGCGTCTGAGCGCCAGGCCGATACCGCGCACCGTACCAATGAATCCAATCGAAGGAATCGCCCATACCAGATAGCGTAGCATGGATAGCTCACTTTCCTGCTGTTCGGCAGCGACTTCAAGGCGCCCCATTATTGTCTCGGTTGCTTCGGTAGCACTACCAGTCATATGAAAGCGTTCCAGACCACGAGCCATTATGTAAGGAAGTAGTTTGTTTTTGAGATCATCACTTTTGATTTTTTGCTCAATTTCTTCAGAGAGCATAGCAGCACGCGCTCTACTGATACTTTGCTGACCTCCAAGAAGATCAACTTCAGGCTTTGTTTGAATATCTTCCTTTTCAGAGGTGAAGCGGGCGAATACCCTACTCTCGGCGCCGAGCAGTACAAACTTGTAGCATAGCAGCATTAAGCCCCACAGAAGTAGAGAAAGGCAGATCTGTTGCTCGTAATCTTTTAATATTATAAACAGACCTGAAGGCGATTGAGAGTCTTCAACTCCAAAACTTTGTGCAATAATTTCCTTGTTCGCATTTGGACGGATAAGACCTTCATAAAATACACCAACGAAAATAAAAGATGCAATTAAACCAAGGCTAAAGATAATACCCTTTACTGAAAACAGGCCACGTTCTGGATTTCTTAGACTCATAATCTGTTCTTCAATTGTTTACTTGCCTTCAAATGATGAAAGACTAACAGAATAAAATACTAAAATACGACGATAAAGATTACTATCAAGAGTAAGATCAAAATGGAACAGAATCCTAAAGAATCAGATTGGAGAAAATTTCGTACGATGGTCCCTGACCTTAGGGAACGGTATCTGGAAGCAAAGAATCAAGAGTTGGTGAATATATTGACCGGATCTGACCAGACCCCAACTGAGCGGTTTTGGTCAACATTCGAACAGATGAAAAAAGAAAGTAAAATCTTACGGGATTGCCTGGACAATCACTCCCGTTCCAAAATGTCGATGTCTATGATGCTGATGCTTCGTGATGGGATGCTCAAAAAAGAAGATCTAAATGAATTCAGTGACGAACTTAGAGAACAGTTAATGGTTTTCCTCTAGGTTCAAGACGCGTCGCTAGTTTTGTTTCATAGAGAATACCGGCAATCAGGCCAAGCTCAACTTGTCGCTGCCTAAAATCCTGCTTGTTGTATACTTTGCGTTTTTAGTACACGTGAGACATAGCGCCGATGACTGTAAGGGCTCCATTTATGCAGCTTTGTGCATGCATACAGTGCTTCATCTTTATTGGCCTATCAGATAATTGCGTGGTGAAAAGATCGACTCATAATACTCATCAAACATCTGCTCCACCCACTTTTACCCTATTTTAAGATCCAAAGAAAAAATTTGAATTCTTTTATTCAAATACTTGCATGAAGATAGAATTTATTGTGAACTTTAGATTCTAAATTTAAATTTATTAGATATGGCTATTATAACACCCAACGCTTCTGAGCCTGCCAAAAAGAAAGTTACTTTCGCAGAAGGGCAGAAACTTGCGAAACAAAAGTCTTATGAAAAACAAGCGCCCAAGAAAAAGATCAAGCTTCAGGAACTGACTATTTTTACCCAACAACTTTCGGCGATGCTGGATGCTGGTATTACTTTAGTGAGTGCTCTTGAAGCCATTCAGGAGCAAACGCAGAACCCAGTTTTTCAAATCATTATTCGAAATATAAAAAACGAAGTCTCTGCCGGTCGCACTTTGTCGGAAGCCTGTGCAGACTATCCCCGCGCTTTTCCGAAAATGTTTGTCTCCATGGTTCAGGCGGGTGAAGCCAGTGGCAATCTTGCAGAGATCCTGGACAAGACATCCATATATTTCGGTGAAACGGTCAAACTGATTAAAAAAATCAAAAGTGCCATGACCTATCCAGCCGTGGTAATTACTATTGCGATCGCATTGTTGATTTTGATGCTTACAGTCGTGATCCCGGTTTTTGCAGAAATGTTCGAAGAATTTGATCAGCAACTTCCTAGGCCAACACTGATTCTAATCGGCGTCAGTTCATTTATAAAATCCAACTTTATATTTCTGCTTATTGGATTCATCATACTTTTCTTTTTGATTAAACATCTAATCTCTACACCCAAAGGCCGTGTAAAAAAAGACTATTTACTCGCAAAAACACCAGTCATTGGAGAATTGATAAAAAAAGTCTCTTTGTCGCGCTTTTGTCGCACTTATGCGATTCTGGTACGCGCCGGAGTTCCCATCTTGCAAACTCTGGAGATTGTTCGCAGTGCATCGAATAACAGCTTTGTTGAAAGTGCCTGTGTAAAAATCTCAAAACAAATCAACCAAGGTGGACAGTTATCGGATGTACTTATGCAAGAATCGTACTTCCCACCCATGATCAAACACATGGCTCGCGCTGGCGAGCAGACCGGCAATGTTGATGGAATGATGATCAAAGTCGCTGACTTCTACGATTACGAAGTTGAAACCCTAGTTGCAGCGCTTACATCCTTAATGGAACCATTACTGATCACTTTCCTCGGCGTTGTTGTCGGAGGTATTGTTATTGCGATGTTCCTGCCAATCTTCCAGCTGTCCAGCGTTATTCAGTAAGCAGTATAAGATTAGGAACCATAGCTATTCCTGGAAGCCTGACCTTTCTTGAAAAGAAGTATGAGCGCCAGATAGATATTATAGAACGGTATTAGAGTTCCAAGAAGGTACCAGCCCGATCTACCCAGATCGTGAAACCTTCTTACTGTAACTGCTGTTTCCGCTGCAACACCAACAAGAATCACTCCCATAAAAGCCAGAGCGACGACCACTTCATTTACCAAAACGTCAAACTGACCCTCCACAAAAGAAATAGCAGAAGCAACAGCCAGTATTCCAAATACATCTGCAATTGAATGAACAAAGTACTCAAGACGACCCGAACGACCTGAAAAGCTAAACATATCTTTGAACATCACTTTAACTGAGTGCCAAATGACTGCTGGTGCTATTTTGTAAAGTTTACCAACATTCTGGAGCGTAGGAGAGTCGAACTCCTGACCTCTTGCATGCCATGCAAGCGCTCTACCAACTGAGCTAACGCCCCTGAAAGAATATAGAATTGCTGATTACTTATTTGTTTCCGTCAACAAAAAACGTCTACCCTTGAATCGGAAGGGTGCAATTTCAAAACACAATCATCCCACAGTATTTTCTGCAGATAATTAACCGAAGACACAGTTGCTCTGTGCTTCGTGGTCGATTTTCTATAGGATGGCTACAAATCAAAACTGCACCAACACCGGAGGATGTTTGATGTTCAACTCTCTACTGTTCAATATTTTCCGGTTCGATGTTTCTTCAGTTCAAAATCAGATTCTGGCAGTGGCCTAACATACTGGCAATAGACGCAGCCCTGATTGCACTTCTCTGGCATCTGGTTTTCGCGACTTTTTCAGGTCAAGATGCCAGTTTTGCTACAGCGAGTGTACTTAGCTTGTCTGTCTGGTTAACTTATATAGCAGATCGTCTATTCGACGTAGCAAAACTACCTGCCGACCGATTACATTCGCTGCGACACCGCTTTACAAAAAGGCACACAAAAACACTTTGGAAACTCTGGTTTAGCACACTCATAATCGATCTAAGTATCGCATTGATCGGCCTGAAACCATATCAACTCCTGCAGGGTGTGGTGCTGCTAGTATTCTGCCT
>JBNKZP010000009.1:0-21552 GCA_050301675.1 Puniceicoccaceae bacterium | reverse complement strand
CGTGTTATCAATGCAGTGCCTCAAAGTCTGGTCAATGTTTTGCAGGCCAAGGTGCGAGCCGAAGGATAAATAATTACATTTCAATATATAAATAAAACAGTTTTGCTGCGTTTTCCCCGGAAAAGGCAGCCTCACAAAAATAAACCAAAAAAATCCGGTTAGGAGGAACAACCTCTTAAATATCCTGAATCTAAAGGATGCTAACCCATTAAAGGTAAACCAACATGGCAGATATAACAAAAGAACAAGTAATCGAGTGGCTTTCAGCACAATCTGTGCTGGAAATAGCCGATCTCGTCAAACAACTCGAAGAGAAGTGGGGTGTCAGTGCCGCCGCTCCTGTAGCTGTAGCAGCTGCTGGTGGTGGTGGTGGAGCTGCTCCGGCAGAAGCGGCTGAAGAAAAAGACGAATTTGACGTCATTTTCGCTGCACCGGGTGACAATAAGATCGCTTCCATTAAAGAAGTGCGGGCAATTACAGGTCTTGGTTTGAAAGAGGCCAAAGAGCTTGTTGAAGGCGCTCCCAAGCCTCTTAAGGAAGGCGTTAGCAAAGACGAAGCCGAAGAAATCAAGAAGAAGCTTGAGGCTGCTGGCGCCAAGGTCGAGTTGAAGTAACCATCTTCTTCAGATTTTTATTCCTGTAGATCACATTATTCCAACAGTTGGGTAATGCTTTCCTTATAAAGGTGGGCATTACCCGACTGTTTTTAACTATTCAGACAATCTATCTTTACCTCACACCCAAAACTCTAAAAAAGTCACACAACACCTCGCTCTATGTCAAAACGCATCAATTTCGGTCAACTTAAAGAAGTTATCCAGCCACCCAATCTGATTGAGAACCAGATCAACTCTTTTAAGGATTTTCTCCAAATCGATCAGACACCCTCCCAGCGAAAACAAATGGGTCTTGAGGCAGTGTTTACCGAAGTTTTCCCGATTGAAAGCTACGACAGTCGCTGCCATCTCGAATACATTAGCTATAATATTACACCAACCCGTATCACTGAAATACAGGCAATACGTGAAGGTGTCACTTATTCAGCCTCTTTATATGTCAAGCTACGTCTTCGTGAAGAGGATAATGTAAAAGATGAGGAAATTTATATGGGAGAGCTGCCCATGATTACAGAACGTGGCTCTTTCATCATCAATGGCGCTGAGCGTGTTGTCGTTAGTCAACTTCATCGCTCACCAGGTATTTCCTTTGAAGAGAGCGTGCATACCAGCGGCAAAGTGTTACACGCATTTCGTGTCATCCCGGATCGTGGCACCTGGCTGGAAGTCCAGTTTGATCAGAATGATCTGCTGTACGTCTATCTGGATCGCCGTCGCCGTCGCCGCAAGTTCCTGCTGACAACGCTTCTTCGGGCAATGGGTTATAGTTCAGATGCGGACATCCTAAATCTCTTCTACGATCTGGAAGAAATTACAGTAAGCAATGCACTTAAACGCGAATCCGTATCAAATCTCGTACTGACCGAAGATATTGTAGATGCCGACAAAGGCATTGTATTGGCGCGTGCTTTCGAACCATTGACCCGAACGATTATTCGCACCTTTGAGAAAGCCGGGCTGAATAAAGTAACTGCGATTGACACTACCGTAGATGACGGCGCAATCATTCGTTGTCTCAAAAAAGATCCGACTCAAAACGAAGAAGAAGCACTCAAAGATATCTACAAACGTTTGCGTCCCGGGGAACCTCCCACAACTGCCAACGCAAAAGCTTTGCTAAAGCGCCTCTTCCAGGATCCCAGACGTTACGATCTCGGACGTGTCGGTCGCTACAAGTTGAATCAGAAACTTGCGATGGATGTAGACCTCGACTTCCGTGTCGTCAGCGCCGAAGATGTTGTTGAAGCAACTAAATATCTCACACGACTCAAGCGGGGTGATGGTATGTTGGATGATATTGATCACTTGGGGAGCCGTCGTGTTCGCACTGTTGGCGAGCTTCTCGCGAATCAATGTCGGGTTGGTCTCGCTCGCACAGAACGTCTCGTCAAGGAGCGTATGACTCTCTATGATCAGAGTGTCGACACGATTTCACCGCAAAAGCTGATCAATCCCAAAGCGCTTAGCACAGTAGTTCGAGATTTCTTTGCGCGTAGCCAGCTTTCGCAGTTTATGGACCAAATCAACCCGCTCGCAGAGCTTACGCACAAGCGTCGACTTTCCGCTCTAGGGCCTGGTGGTTTGAATCGTGAACGCGCTGGTTTTGAAGTGCGTGACGTTCATCCGTCTCACTACGGTCGTATTTGCCCGATTGAAACACCGGAAGGACCCAACATTGGACTGATCAATTCGCTTAGTCTCTATGCCAGAATTAATGAATTTGGTTTCATCGAAGCGCCTTACCGGAAAGTTGTGAATGGCAAGGTGACTGACAAGGTTGAGTACCTGAATGCAGACCAGGAAGAACCGCATATGATTGCTCAGGCAAACTCAGAACTGGACAAAGACGGTAATTTCGTTGGACGCGTCACTTGCCGTAAACGTGATGAAGTTCTCGAAGTCGAGGGCAAGGATGTTAACTACATGGATGTTTCGCCAAAGCAACTCATCTCAGTTGCGGCTGGTATCATACCATTCCTTGAGCATGACGATGCCAATCGCGCGCTCATGGGATCGAACATGCAACGTCAAGGTGTGCCGTTGCTCAATTCGGAAGCACCTTTCGTTGGAACTGGTATCGAAGAACGTGTAGCGATTGACTCCAAGACTGTCGAAGTTGCTGACGCCGATGGTATTATCGCCATGGTCGATTCCAGACAGATTGTGTTGACAAAAGATGGTACCCTTCCTGAAGCCATTCGGAATAAGCCGCCAAAGACAGATCCGAAAAAAGGCATCTATGTCTATAATTTACGCAAATTCATGCGCTCAAATGCCGGCACATGTTTTAATCAAAAGCCGCTTGTTTCCAAAGGTCAGCCCGTTAAAAAAGGTGAAATTATTGCAGATGGCGCCTCCACAGACGGCGGTGAGCTGGCAATCGGACGCAACATACTTGTGGCGTTTATGCCATGGAATGGATACAACTTTGAAGATGCGATTCTGATCTCTGAGAAAATTGTCAAGGATGACATCTTCACTTCGATTCATATCGACGAGTTCGAAGTCACTGCTCGTGACACAAAGCTTGGACCTGAAGAAATTACTCGAGATATTCCAAACGTTGGCGAAGAGGCACTTAAAGATTTGAATCATGATGGTGTTATCCGTGTCGGCGCAGAAGTGAAGCCCGGTGATATTTTGGTTGGCAAGATTACTCCAAAGTCCGAAACGGAACTAGCTCCTGAAGAGAAGCTTCTTCGTGCCATTTTTGGCGAAAAAGCAGCAGATGTTAAAGACACATCGCTCATCGTACCTTCAGGTGTGCGTGGCATTGTCATGGACGTAAAAGTTTCGGCCCGCGTTGATGGCGAGTCCGATCAAATGTCAGCTTCCGACCGTCGTCGTCAGATCAAGAAAATCAACGAAGAGTATCGCTCCCAGAGTGATAAGCTTCGTGAAGATCTGACCGAAGCGCTCTCAAACATTTTGCTGGGCGAGAAGATACCGCTCGATGTTAAAAACGGGGATACCAATGAGGTCATCATTCCGGCAAACCGAAAAATTACGAAGACACTCCTTCGTCGCTTAGCCGCTGTGTCCAAGTATATCGAAATCGACCCCTCACCAGTGAAGATCAAGATCATGGAAATCGTAGGCAACTATCAGACCAAGTTTGACGAGTTGGACTATGACCGTGAACGCAAGATTGAAAGTATCGAATCCGGTGAGGATGCCGATCAGGGTGTTGTCAAGAGTGTAAAGGTATACATCGCCAAAAAGCGCAAGATGCAAGTCGGCGATAAGATGGCGGGTCGCCATGGCAACAAAGGTGTTGTGGCCAAGATTGTGCCTGAAGAGGATATGCCGCATTTGCCGGACGGAACGCCGGTCGAAATTTGCCTGAATCCACTCGGTGTGCCTTCGCGAATGAATGTTGGTCAGGTTCTTGAAACTCATTTGGGCTGGGCCTGTAAAAAATTGGGTATCAAAGTGGCCACTCCTGTTTTCGATGGCATCAGTGAAGCCCGTGTGCGTAAGTATCTCGAAGAGGCAGGCTTGCCTTCTACCGGTAAAAGTATACTTTACGACGGTCAGACAGGCGAGCCGCTTGCTCAAGAAGTCGTTGTGGGCTACATGTATATGCTAAAGCTGAATCACCTTGTAGCTTCGAAGATTCACGCTCGTGCGGTTGGACCTTACTCACTAATCACCCAACAGCCGTTGGGTGGTAAGGCTCAGTACGGTGGTCAACGTTTTGGAGAGATGGAGGTGTGGGCGCTCGAAGCTTATGGCGCCGCCTATACTCTGCAGGAGTTGCTTACGGTAAAATCTGACGATGTCGGAGGGCGTACACGCATTTATGAGTCGCTAGTTAAGGGTGACAACAGTCTGGAAGCGGGTACTCCACAATCCTTTAACGTTCTGATGAAGGAGATTCAGAGCCTTTGCCTGGATGTCCGATTGCACTCGGAAGGTAAGTTTGCCTCGAGCAATGCACTTGAAGTCTAAAGAGTAATTTAAAAACGTAAATCAATGAGTAAAGAAGTAGCACGCGACGTTCTTGGCTATGAAGCCACCAAATCCTTTGATCAGGTTGGTATTTCCATTGCCTCCCCCGAGACTATTCGCGAATGGTCTCGCGGTGAAGTCAGAAATCCCGAGACAATCAACTATCGCACATTCAAGCCAGAGCCCGGCGGTTTATTCTGCCAGCGCATATTTGGACCCGTGCGCGATTACGAATGTGCTTGTGGTAAATACAAACGTATCAAATACAAGGGTGTCATTTGTGACCGATGCGGTGTTGAGGTAACGGTATCACGCGTCCGTCGCGACCGCATGGGGCACATTGAACTGGCTGTACCGGTGTCTCACATCTGGTTTCTGAAAAGTATGCCAAGCCGACTGGGCTTGCTGCTCGACATTACTGCACGGAATTTGGAGCGTGTTATTTACTACGAGAATTACCTCGTTATCGACCCGGGCAAAACTCCGCTAGAAGAACGCCAATTACTTACAGAGCAGGAATATCTTCAGGCCATCGATGAGTATGGTGAAGATTCATTTGTTGCCAGCATGGGAGCGTCTGCTATTCGCGATGCGCTGGCTCGCATTGACCTGGAAGCTACAGTTGCGGAATTGCATGAGCAGATGCTGGCTACACGCTCAAAGCAAATCAAGAAAAAGCTCTCCAAGCGTCTAAAGACGATTCAAGGTTTTATGGAATCCGGCACTCGTCCGGAGTGGATGGTTCTGGAAGTCTTGCCAGTGATTCCACCGGACTTGCGCCCGCTCGTGCCTCTGGAAGGCGGCCGTTTCGCAACTTCTGACCTGAACGATTTGTATCGCCGTGTGATCAATCGCAACAACCGTCTGAGAAACCTGCTGCAGTTGAAGACACCGGACGTTATCATTCACAATGAAAAACGTATGTTGCAGGAAGCCGTGGATGCGCTCTTTGACAATGGTCGTCACGGCCGTGCAGTTACAGGTGCCGGCAACCGTCCTTTGAAATCTTTATCGGACATGTTAAAGGGCAAGCAGGGTCGCTTTCGTCAGAACCTTCTTGGTAAGCGTGTAGATTACTCAGGACGTTCGGTGATCGTTTCCGGGCCTTCCCTGAAGCTTAATCAATGTGGGTTGCCCAAGAAAATGGCGCTAGTTCTCTTTGAACCCTTCATTATCAGGCGCCTCAAAGAACTCGGTTTCGTGCACACTGTTCGTGGTGCTCGGAAAATGATCGAAAAACAGTCTCCTGAAGTCTGGGACATTCTCGAAGAGGTCACTAAGGGCCATCCGGTTTTGCTCAACCGTGCACCGACACTGCACCGTCTATCCATTCAGGCATTCGAGCCTGTTTTGATTGAAGGTGACGCAATCCGTGTTCATCCACTGGTCTGTACTGCCTACAATGCCGACTTCGATGGCGATCAAATGGCTGTGCACGTGCCACTTTCCCTTGAAGCAGTGATGGAAGCCAAGACGTTGATGATGGCGACGCATAATATTTTCTCACCTTCGAGTGGTAAGCCGATTTTGACACCATCGCAAGATATTGTGCTAGGTTCTTACTTCTTGACACTGGATCCGCCAAAAAAGCCAGCGGAAGATGACCGCTTGTCTCTGTTGGTTGATAAAGACGAGGTCGAAAGTGCTGTTGCGGATGGCGCGTTCAAAGATCACGACTGGATCAATTTTGTGAATCCTGATTTTGGTAAAGAGGGAAGACCTTATGGAAATCCGGACAAAAAAGTGATTCGCACAACAGCTGGCCGTGTCTTATTCAACACAATCTGGCCGGAAGAACTTGGATTTGTCAACATGCCGGTGCCAAAGAACAAGTTAGGCGATCTTATTCTGCAGACTTACACTTTGACAGGTAAAGAACGCACTGTAGAGACGCTGGATACTCTTAAAGATATCGGCTTCAAAGTCGCAACACGTGCGGGTGTCTCTATCGGTATTGATGATATGATTATCCCGCCGACTAAGAGTAAAATTGTTAAGGCTGCTCGTAAGAGAATTGATGAAGTTGAGGCACAATACAGCAAGGGAATCATCACTGATGGTGAACGTTACAACAAGATCATCGATATCTGGACCGGAACAACCGATGAAATTGCAAAAGCTGTATTCGAAGAGCTAAAGAGCAATAGTAATAGGGACACAGTGAATCCTGTCTATCTGATGATGGACTCCGGCGCTCGTGGTAATAAGCAACAGGTGCGCCAACTTTGTGGTACACGCGGTCTGATGGCAAAGCCGTCGGGTGAAATTATCGAGCGGCCCATTCTTTCTTCATTCCGTGAAGGACTGTCCGTTCTCGAGTATTTCATCTCTACCCATGGTGCGCGTAAGGGGCTGGCCGATACTGCATTGAAAACAGCAGATGCCGGCTATCTTACCCGTAAACTTTGCGATGTGGCAATGGACTGCATCATTGAAGAATACGATGACGGTAACCGCGACGGTGTATGGAAGCATGCCATTTTCGAAGGAGATGACGAAATCGTCAGTCTTTACGATCGAATTGTAGGCCGTTGTTCTTCCAATGACATCAAGAACCCGCTCGACCCGGACGAGATTATTGTCAAAAGTGGTGAGTTAATCACAGAAGAAGCCGGACATAAGATTGAAGAGCTTGGCATTGAGCGCGTAAAAGTACTCTCTGCACTGACAACCCGCAAGAAGGTCGGTATCACCGCACTGGAGTATGGAATCAATCCAGCCACGAATGCTATCGTCGAGCGTGGGTCAGCAGTAGGTATTATTGCTGCTCAATCAATCGGTGAGCCGGGCACTCAGCTGACCATGCGTACCTTCCACATTGGTGGTATTGCCAGTGGTGTGCTCAAAAACCCAGAGATCAAAGTACGTACCGGTGGTAAAGTGAAATATCAAGGACTTCGCATTGTTCAGACCGCAGATGGGGCAAATATTGTACTCAACAAGACTGGCTCTGTACAAATTCTGGATGATGAAGATCATGAGGTCGAAGTGTACAAGATTGTTGTAGGCTCTGTGCTTACACATGATGACGGTGCAACCATCGAAAAGGGCGCAGTTCTGGCCATGTGGGATCCGCACAATATTCCAATCCTCTCCGAGAAAGCCGGACGTATTGGCTTCAACGAGATGATTCCCGGTGTTACGGTCAAACGCGAGTTGGACGAGTCAACCGGACGTATCGCAACAGTAGTGATCGAGCACAAAGAAGATCTCAACCCACAGGTCGAAATTCTTAATGAGTCAGGCAAAGTGATTGCAACCTATGCAATTCCAACCGGCGCTCAGGTTGCCGTCAATGAGGGTGACGAAATAGCTCCAGGTACTATGCTTGCCAAAACGCCACGTCAGGCTTCCAAGACTCAGGACATCACCGGTGGTCTCCCCCGCGTTGCTGAACTTTTTGAGGCTCGCCGACCCAAAGAAGCTGCCGAAATGGCCAAGATCGATGGTGTTGTTTCACTGGATGGCACCGTTCGCGGCAAGAAGAAATTAGTCATCACCGATCCGGAAACAGATCAGGAAGAGGCTCATTTGATCCCACACGGAAAGCATCTGGTGGTTCAGGTGGGTGACATGGTACACCGTGGTCAGCATTTGACCGAAGGTGGTGCAGATCCACATGAAGTGCTTGATATTCTGGGGCCGTCTGCTGTTCAGGATTATTTGATTTCCGAAATTCAGAAGGTTTATCGATTGCAAGGAGTTACAATTAATGACAAGCACATTGAAGTGATCATCGCTCAGATGCTTAAGAAGATTCGTATCACAGATCTCGGCGATTCCGACTTCTTCTGGGGTGAGCAAGTGGATCGTTTCACATTTATGAATGCGAATGAGCACATCGAAGATTCCGGTGGTATGCCAGCAGAAGGTGAGCCAGTGCTTCTTGGCATTACCAAGGCATCCATCGAAACGGAATCCTTTATATCAGCGGCATCCTTCCAGGAGACAACAAGAGTACTTACTGATGCTTCAACGCTAGGTAAAGTCGATGAGCTAAAAGGATTCAAAGAAAATGTGATCATGGGGCACCTCATACCAGCCGGGACAGGCCTGCCAGCGTATCGAAATCTTCGTATCGACACACTCGGCGCTGAAGTTGAAAAACTCTCACCTGAAGAAGCCGCAAAGCTGGTAGAAGGCGTCTCTGTACCAACACCGGAAATAACTGCGGATGCAAGTGACATGGAAGCTTCAACCGAGTCTGCCGAAGTATCCGACGATCAGGAAGTCGGTTGATAAGATAATGCTGTAAATCAATTGTGCAAAAGGCGAGTCGGTGATCAACCGCTCGCCTTTTTTCATCCTTAAAAAGAGCAAATTCGGCAGTTGATCTGATTTATATTTTATTAGCCACAGATTGGCGCAGATTTACACGGATTCTACCTGTCACCATTTTGGCGGTACACAAGATTTGTGTAAATTCGTAATACTATCGGCTCATTTCTTGTTTTTTTGAAAAGATTTTATCCTATCCACAGATTTTCCTTAGCTACGGATCTACGCGGATTAAACGCAGATTCTCCGACACGCATTTGTTTATGATCATTCTTAGCCACCCGCGCATACCCGTATATCCGTGGCTAAAAAAACTCATTGTCATTGCAAGCCGACATATGCGAAGAACCGGTTTTATGCAGTTAAAAGAAAAAACTTTGCGCTCTTCGCGGCTTCGCGTGAGATATAGCGTTTTCAAAGCTTTCAGGCTTTCTGCTTTTGGTTGTGGCTTTGCCGCCCTGTGCGGATTAGTGGGCCACAAAGCAGAACCTAAGTCTACTGCTATTTTAAGGATAAACTTAGGGATGAGGCGTGTGCTTTACTGCTTTACAACTGAAGCACAGGGGAGGAGCGTATAAGCATACGTAACCGCAGTGCTGATAGGCAGTAAAGTGCGCGCGTCGCCTAAGAGCCCACCAACTATCGGCTCAAACATATTTCTATTGCACAGCATTATGAATGCGGTTCTATAACAACAATTTACCAGCCAGAAACACTTTTTGAAAAACTCGTTTGCATAATCTGGGTTTAAAAAATCAAGAAATGTGATGATAGTATTATGAAGAGAATACTTTGAGAAATGTAATGGAATTGAACGATGATTTTTCACAATCTTTTTGATAATGTGAAAATGACTGGAAAGTATCTATAATTATACTTTAAGTTTATCTAGTTATATCGCGTTATATCTAAGTATCGTTATGTCAAAAGAGATAAAGTGCAGTATCTGTAATAAAAATGCCACCGTGCATTTAACGCAAATTATCAACAACAAAGTTCATAAAATTGATCTTTGTGAATCGTGCGCGCAAAAAAAAGGTGTGACTGACCCTGAAGGGTTCTCGCTGGCTGACTTGTTTGCAAAGCCACCCCCTTTAGTCAATAATGAAAAAGCGCAATTGCATTGCCCGAGATGCGGGTTAAGCACTGCGGAATTTCGTCGGACTGGACGTCTCGGTTGTGCAGACTGTTATGATGTGTTCAAGCCATTGTTAATCCCTATGTTGGAAGATATGCATGAGGGAACTTCTCATAAGGGAAAGATTCCAAAAACTGCTCTCAATCGTCAATCAGACAAATTACAACTAAAGACGCTGCAAGACTTCCTAGCCAAGGCTGTCGCCGAGGAAGCGTATGAAGAAGCGGCAAAATATCGTGATGAAATCAAAGCGCTACAAAACGCTGAAAAGCTGAAAACACTCCAGAAATGATCGGTCCGTTAATCAATGAAGCCCGCGCAGAACTGACTCAGTCTGTCAAAAAAGCAGACCCGGTAGTATTGTGCACCCGTATTCGACTGGCTCGTAATCTCATTGATAAGCCGTTTCCAAGACGGGCCAAAGGTTCTCAGCGGTGTGCAGTGCTTAAATTATGTGCAGGCAAGATTGGGTCGATTCCCGGGATGAAGAAGGGCACTTTTTTAGACGTTGCCGATTTATCCGATCTGGAAAAAAAAGTGCTGGTCGAACGTCATTTGATAAGCCGTGAACTGTGCGAAGGTGAAGAAGGAACAGGTGTATATATCAACAAAGCGCAAACGTGTGCTGTGATGATTAACGAAGAAGATCACCTGCGCATTCAGTTCTTAAAGACTGGGTTTAACTTAAAACCGGTCTGGAAACTTACGGATGCATTTGATTCAGAACTGGAAAAAACGCTTGATATTGCCTTTTCGCCGGAACTAGGCTACCTAACTGCATGTCCAACCAATCTCGGGACAGGATTGCGTGCTTCCGTGATGATGCACCTTCCTGGCTTGGTTATTTCTAATGATATGGATCGTGTTATTCGTGCGGTCAATCAACTAGGTATTACTGTTCGTGGTCTTTTTGGTGAAGGTTCCGATCCGATTGGGCACATCTTTCAGATTTCCAATCAGCAAACTCTTGGTGAGAGCGAAATGAAAATTCTGGATCGACTTTCCGGTGTTTTAAAAACAATCATTAACCATGAATTGAATGCACGCCATAAATATCTTGAGGAAAATCGTCAATCAGTATGTGATCGGATCGGGAGGGCATTTGGTATTCTAAAAAACGCACATATTATTTCTTCGGATGAAGCATTAAATCTTCTTTCAATCATTCGTGTCGCTGTTGATTTCGGTATGTTGCCGGAGGAAACAAGAGCCGAAGTCGATCGACTCATGATTGAGTGTCAACCAGGTCATATTCAGTATGCGCTTAAAGAAAACATCGACCCTGAAATTCGAGATATCAGCCGAGCCAATAAACTTCGAGAAGAGTTTGATAAACTACCAACTTTAGATTTTCATAAGATTCATTAAATTTAATTCATTCTTCACAAAATAAGATTATGGAACCAATGAACAACTTTACTCCCCGCGCACAGCAGGTTCTTACCCTAGCCAAGAAGGAAGCAGAACGTTTTCATCACAATTATGTAGGCACAGAACATTTACTTCTTGGACTGATCAATTTAGGCCAAGGTGTTGCTGTAAATGTTTTGCAAAAAATGGGTCTTGATCTGCAGACCGTTCGCGCGGCAGTCGAACAACAAGTTGGTGTGGGGCCGGAAAGTAAACCATCAGGCAATATACCTTACACGCCCCGCGTCAAAAAAGTTCTGGCGCTTGCTGGAAAAGAGGCAAAATCACTAAATCATTCGTATGTAGGCACAGAGCACATCCTTCTTGGTTTGTTGCGTGAAGGTGAGGGCGTTGCCGCACGTGTTCTGAAGTCACTTGAAGTTGATATCGAAAGTTGCCGCAATGAAATATTGTCGGAACTCGATCCAAATTTCTCGAGTGAATCTGTTGAAGCTGTTGCCGGTGGAGCATCCGGTCGCTCACCGGATGACAAAAAAGATACCAAAACTCCTGCACTTAAAGCATTTGGTCGTGATTTGACTGAACTGGCAAAAAAAGGTGAATTGGATCCTGTCATTGGACGCAAACACGAGATTCGCCGAGTCATCCAGATTTTATGCCGCCGCACAAAAAGTAATCCGGTACTAATCGGTGAAGCAGGTGTCGGTAAAACTGCTGTTGTCGAAGGGCTTGCTCTTGAAATAGCATCCGGAATTGTTCCGGAAATACTCGCAGATAAGCGTGTGATTACGCTCGACCTTGCCCTCATGGTAGCTGGAACTAAGTATCGTGGACAGTTTGAGGAGCGTATAAAAGCAGTGATGGATGAAATTCGTCGTTCCGAAAATATAATTATTTTTATTGATGAGTTGCATACAATCGTTGGCGCTGGCTCGGCAGAAGGTGCAATGGATGCTTCAAACATTTTCAAACCTGCGTTAAGCCGAGGCGAACTTCAATGTATCGGCGCAACCACGCTGGCGGAATATCGTAAATATATTGAAAAAGATAGTGCTCTGGATCGTCGTTTTCAGTCTGTGAAAGTGAATGCTCCTTCGATTGAAGATACAATACTGATCTTAAAGGGTATTCGTTCAAAATACGAAGAACATCACAAAGTTCATTTTACCGATGCGGCCCTTGAAACAGCTGCAAAGCTCTCGGAACGATACATCACAGATCGTTTTTTGCCGGATAAAGCGATTGATGTCTTGGATGAAGCCGGAGCCCGTGCTCGCATAGAGTCGCTCAAGCGTCCTCCTGAGATCGAAGAGATGAACACGGAAATCGACGAAATCTGTAAAAAGAAAGAAGATGCAATCAGCGAGCAGCACTTTGAAGAAGCGGCTCGTTTTCGCGATCAGGAAAAACAGCTTCGACAGAAACAGGATGACATGATCGAAGCCTGGAAGAAAAATCGCGAAGAGGAGGAAATCGTTGTTGACGATGAGTACATGTTGGAGGTCATTGCTGCATGGACAGGCATTCCTTTATCACGTATTGAACAAAAAGAGAGCAAGCGATTGTTGAATCTTGAGGGACATTTACGCTCTGAAGTAATTGGACAGGATATGGCAACACAGGTTGTTTCAAAGGCCTTACGTCGCTCAAGGGCAGATCTGAAAGATCCGAAGCGTCCGATTGGGTCATTCTTGTTCCTTGGGCCTACAGGAGTTGGTAAAACCCTTCTAGCCAAAGTTCTTGCTGAAGAAATGTTTGGCGACAGAGATGCAATTATTCAGATCGATATGTCCGAATACATGGAGAAATTCACTGTTTCGCGACTTGCCGGTTCTCCTCCCGGATATGTCGGATATGAAGAAGGCGGACAACTCACTGAAGCAGTGCGGAGAAAACCATATTCCGTTGTTCTTTTCGATGAAATTGAAAAAGCGCACCCTGATGTATTGCAATTGTTACTTCAAGTGCTTGAAGAAGGGCGGCTTACTGACAGTCTTGGTCGAAAAGTAGACTTCCGAAATACTGTGTTGATCATGACTTCAAACGTAGGCGCTGAAATACTTCAACGAAATACATCCATGGGATTCGGTATTGAAAGTGATGCAGACTCAGAATATGCAAAAATTCGTGAAAAAATACTTGATGAGACCAAACGTTTCTTCAAGCCAGAGTTCCTGAATCGTTTGAATGATCTGGTGATCTTTAAGTCGCTTGGTCGAGAAGACATGAAATCCATTGTAGAACTGGAATTGCGTAACTTGGCAAATCGACTGAAAGATAAAGATCTGACTTTTGAGATTACCGATTCCGCAAAATCTTTACTGATTGAAAAAGGATACGACGAAAAGTATGGCGCTCGTCCTTTGAGACGTGCAATCGAAAGTAATTTTGAGGATGTTCTGGCTGAATCAATTTTGAGTGGGGATATCAAACCAGGTGAACTGATACAAGTCGATGTTGAAGGAGATGAACTTGTATTCAAACAAGATCGGCCTGTAACTGACACTGCTGAATTGTAGAGTTTCTTGTGAATTAAAAGGTTCTCTTTTATTGCAATGATCGGTGTAAGTTGTTGCAGCATATGATGATCGGTGTCATCGGTATTATCATTACTTTAAGAATTACTTATATTAGAATGTTTTTAGTTGAATTTATCTTAAATCCAAATTGAGTGTTATTTTCAAAATTTAAGTCATGCGTGTACTTTGTGATTTCATTCAATCGACTATTGGTCGGAAAATTTTAATGGCCCTGACAGGACTGGTTTTAGTTTTGTTTGTGCTAGGTCATATGCTAGGCAATCTACAGATTTTTCTGGGCCCGGATGCTATTAATGCATATGCATATAAGCTGCACCATGTGATGCCTGCCGCACTTTTGTGGGCGATACGTTTATTCCTGATTGTTTGTGTATCTATTCATTTATGGGCTGCCATTACACTGACATTGGACAACCGTAAGGCACGTCCCGAAAATTACAGTGTAAAAAAGACAGTTCAGGCAACTTATGCAGCAAGAACAATGCGTATGAGCGGTGTCATTTTGCTGGCATTCATTCTTTTTCACCTGGCGCATTACACAGCACGTATCATTCCCGGAAAAGAATATAATGAACAAATTGCAGATGTCGTTCTTATGAAAGATGGCAGTCCTGTCATTGAAAACGGGCAGCCTGTTATGACATTCAATGTTTACAATATGATGATTGAAGGATTTCAGGTTTGGTGGGTTTCAGCTTTTTACATTTTGGCTACAGGTCTTTTGTGTCTGCACCTTGCACATGGTGTAAGCAGCATGTTCCAGACTCTGGGTCTTCGGAACAAGAACTGGCGTTCGTTTTTCGATAAATCAGCGTTGGCATATGGTCTGATTGTCTTCATCGGTTTTGCTGTTATACCGGTCGCAGTTCTCACAGGAATGCTCAAAAAGACCGATGGAATTTCTGACTTTGAGACATCCAAAATAACAACCGTTGATTTCTCCAACTAAAATCAAAATAAAATGAATCTTAATTCAAACATTCCCGAAGGTCCGCTCTCCGAGAAATGGTCAAACCACAAATTCAACATGAAGCTGGTCAATCCAGCCAACCGGCGGAAATATCATATAATCGTTGTAGGTTCGGGTCTTGCCGGTAGTGCTGCTTCAGCCAGTCTTGCCGAGGAGGGATACAATGTCTCCTGTTTTTGCTATCAGGATAGTCCGCGCAGAGCACATAGCATTGCCGCGCAGGGTGGGATCAATGCGGCAAAGAACTATCAGAACGATGGCGATAGTGTGCGGCGCCTTTTCTATGACACCATCAAAGGTGGAGATTATCGTTCTCGTGAAGCAAATGTGTATCGTTTGGCTGAAGTCAGTAATGACATCATCGATCAATGTGTTGCTCAGGGGGTCCCTTTTGCTCGTGAATACGGCGGCTTGCTTGCAAATCGCTCGTTTGGTGGTGCACAGGTTTCCAGAACTTTCTACGCTCGTGGACAAACAGGCCAGCAGCTTTTACTCGGCGCTTATTCCGCGTTGAGCCGACAGATTGGCCTTGGTAAAGTGAAAATGTATAGTCGCCATGAAATGCTTGATCTTGTGAAAGTAGACGGACACGCCAAAGGTATCGTTGTCCGTAATCTGATCACAGGTGAAATTTCGCGGCATGCTGCCGATGCTGTTATTCTCGCAACAGGTGGCTATGGTAATGTGTTCTTTCTGTCCACGAATGCGCAAGGATGTAATGTGACCGCTGCCTATCGCGCCTACAAACGCGGAGCGGGTTTTGCTAACCCTTGTTACACACAAATTCATCCGACTTGTATTCCTGTTCATGGAGATCAACAGTCTAAATTGACTTTGATGTCAGAATCGCTGCGCAATGATGGTCGTGTCTGGGTTCCAAAGTCAAAGGAGACTGCAAAAAAAATACGCGACGGTGAACTGGAGCCAAATGCAGTTCCTGAAGAAGAACGTGATTATTATCTGGAGCGTAAGTACCCAAGTTTTGGTAATCTCGCACCACGCGATATTTCATCGCGGGCGGCAAAAGAAGCCTGTGACGAAGGTCGAGGTGTAGCTTCCACAGGATTGGGTGTATTTCTGGATTTTCGCGATTCGATTGCTCGTGATGGTCAATCAACCATTGCCGAACGCTACGGTAATCTTTTCGATATGTATAATCGCATAACAGGAGCTGACCCCTACAAGACACCGATGATGATTTTTCCGGCAGTGCATTACACAATGGGTGGTCTGTGGGTTGATTATAACCTCCAAAGTAATATCCCGGGGTTGTTTGTCGGCGGAGAGGCAAACTTCTCAGATCATGGTGCCAACCGACTCGGTGCATCTGCTCTGATGCAAGGTCTGGCGGATGGCTATTTTATTTTGCCATACACTGTTGGTAACTATCTTGCCGGGCAGGGTATTGCAGCGGCTGGCACGGTTTCGACAGATCACGCTTCTTTTGATGAGGTTGAATCAGATGTTAAAGAGCGCATTGACAAATTATTATCTATTAATGGCAAAGAGTCTCCTCGTTCATTCCACAAACGACTTGGCCACATCGTTTGGGACAAGTGCGGCATGGCACGCGATAAAGAAGGCCTTGAAGGTGCGATTAAAGAGATCCAGGAATTGCGTGAAGAATTTTGGAACAATCTGAAGGTGGTTGGCGATCAATCTGGAATCAACCAGGAACTGGAGCGCGCCGGACGTGTGGCTGATTTTATGGAATTCGGTGAATTGCTCTGCCGTGATGCACTTGTCCGTGAAGAGTCTTGTGGCGGTCATTTTCGCACCGAGTATCAAACAGACGAAGGTGAAGCTATGCGTGATGATGATAACTACAGCTTCGTTAGTGTTTGGGAATACAAAGGTGATGACAAGGAACCAGAACTGCACAAAGAGCCTCTTGTGTATGAAGAGGTAGAACTTGCAACGCGTAGCTATAAATAAACTAAACCCTAAACCCACTGGTAACTATGAAATTGAAACTCAAAGTCTGGCGGCAAAAAAATAGTCAAAGCAAAGGTAGATTCGAAGAGTATACGCTCGAAAATGTCTCCGAAGACTCTTCATTTCTCGAGATGCTGGACATCCTCTCCGAAGAACTGGTTGAGAAGGGTGAAGAACCCATAGCATTCGATCATGATTGTCGTGAGGGTATCTGCGGTATGTGTTCGTTGACTATCAATGGCATTCCTCATGGTCCCGAAAGAGCAACAACTGCGTGTCAATTACACATGCGCCACTTCGAAGATGGTGAAACAATCACTATTGAACCATGGCGGGCAAAGCCATTTCCTGTTGTCAAAGATCTGATGACCGATCGAAGTGCCTTTGATCGCATCATCCAATCCGGTGGTTTTATTACATCGCGTACCGGAAGCGCTGTTGACGCAAATGCAAATCCGATACCAAAAGCGGATGCGGATTACGCAATGGATGCTGCTGCTTGCATCGGTTGTGGTGCTTGTGTGGCTGCATGTCCCAATGCATCTGCCATGCTTTTTACCTCTGCCAAAGTTTCGCATATGAATAGTCTACCGCAGGGTAAGCCGGAAAAAAATCGTCGTGTGCTTGCTATGGTCAGAACAATGGATGACGAAGGTTTTGGTGGTTGTACCAATGTCGGCGAGTGCGAAGCAGTATGTCCAAAGAGTATTTCGCTAGACATGATCGCTCAACTCAATCGCGATTACTCAACTGCAAAGGTAAAAGAATTTTTCTCGGTTACATCTTAATTGGCAATCAACTGGGCTCTACCCATTTGCCGTGCTCCTTGATAAGGTCTATAAGACGATCAAGAGCTTCTTTCGAAGGTACATTGTATTTGACGCATTCTTTGCCAACATAAAGGTTTATCTTTCCGGGGGCACCACCGACATAGCCGAAGTCAGCATCGGCCATTTCGCCTGGGCCGTTAACGATACAACCCATAATTGCAATCGTAACACCTTTGAGGTGGTCCGTGCGTGCACGAATGGTTTGCGTGACACTTTGCAGGTCAAAAAGCGTGCGCCCGCAACTCGGACAAGCGACAAACTCAGTTTTGGTGATACGTGCACGAGCGCCTTGCAGGATATTGTAAGCAAGCGTTGTCGCTTTTTCCAAAAGTGGTTCGGTTTCAATACTGATCAAATCACCAATCCCGTCGCAAAACAGAGAACCACTAAAAATACTACACTCCATCAAGCGGTCAGAGAATCTGTCTTCAGGATTGAGTGTATTCCCAGCCGTATTGCGAATCCAGATAGGAGCATCGGGGACGAATTCCCTGGCAGCTTCAACAAGTGCGCGATAGTTGCCGACAGGATGATAATTTTGGGAGGGTGAGGCGCTACTAAGAATCAGATTGGCGCTCCCCATACTCTTTAATTGCAGACCGATTTCACTATGCAGAGCATCTGGTTGACAGTCGATTGCGCATATGAATTTCTTGTCACGGCAAAATTTCAGAAGATTGGCTGCGTAAAAAGCGTCTTCTTGTTTTATCTGTTGTAATAAGGTTATGCCAGCCAGACCATTTCGAGGCCACTCAAAGGATTCAAGGTCGCTCAGATCCATTGTCTCGGACAGTTCAAGCACGAAAAACTTGACGACGCTGTGCAACGCTTCGTGCAGGCCGGAAAAAGCAGCAAGATCGTCATTGCAATTGATTTTGATTTGCAGGCCTTCCAGCTTACTTTCCTTGAGCAACATCTGAGTGCGGCAAAC
Organism: Puniceicoccaceae bacterium; assembly: GCA_050301675.1. GTDB lineage: Bacteria > Verrucomicrobiota > Verrucomicrobiia > Opitutales > Coraliomargaritaceae > Lentimonas. Next base: position 2,991 of record JBNKZP010000009.1, on the reverse strand, counting down.
GTCCTTTATGATGAACTCCGTTGCGCTAATTGGCCGCTGGGTTTTTATAATAACTGCCGGAGACTTGTCTGCGCCTATAGTGCACTCCGGACCTAGTTCGATTGTGTGTGTTTCACGACGACAAAATTCGTATGGGTTTATCTCGTCTCTGGTTTCTGCGGCAAATGGCAATTCACTCTGCTGTTCCCAGAGTCTCATTGCTTTTTGGGCAAGATCTTGAGCAACCGGTATTTCATAAATAGGATCTTCGGTCAGAGAGACGCGAATCGTATCGCCCAGGCCATCGTTGAGCAAGGCGCCAATGCCAATAGCGCTTTTTATCCGAGCATCTTCGCCATCGCCAGCTTCGGTTACGCCCAGATGTAATGGGTAATTCATACCTTCTTGCTTCATTCGGGCAACAGCTAACCGATATGCTTCAATCATTACCTTCGGATTGCTGGCTTTCATCGACAGACAAATTGAATTGTAGCTATGACTTTCGGCGATGCGGATGAATTCAAGTGCGCTTTCGACCATACCGAGCGGAGTATCACCATAACGGTTCATGATGCGGTCGGAGAGAGAACCGTGATTCGTGCCGATGCGCATGGCGCGACCTAGCTCTTTGCAACGCAGGACAATCGGTGAAAATGCTTCGTGCAAACGTTCCAGTTCTTCCTTGTAGGCAGCATCGCTATACTCTTTAACAGCAAACTTCTTCTTATCTGCATAATTGCCCGGATTGATACGGACTTTATCAACATGTAGCGCCGCTTCCATGGCTGCAGCCGGTAGGAAGTGAATGTCGGCAACCAAAGGTACATCACATTTGGCTGCACGTACTTTTTTGACAATTTCACCAAGCGCTTTTGCAGCGCTTTTATTGGGAGCAGTGATGCGGACAATTTCACAGCCAGCTTCTGCCAGTGCAAGTGTCTGCGCAACCGTAGCGTCTACATCTTGTGTGTTTGTCGTTGTCATCGACTGGATGCGGATGGGATTATCGCCACCGACACCGATATTGCCAATGTTAACAGTGCGAGTCTTCCAACGCTTTGCCTGAAAGCGCGAAGCACAATACTTAAGATCGGATGAAGCGTTCATTCGAAGTTTGAAGTTCGAATTTCAAGGTTTGAAGAGTTCAAGGTTCAACATTCGAAGAATTTGACTCTGCTTGAACATTGGGTGTGTCTTCGATTAAGCCAGTGTCGAGGCCCACTCTTAGTATATCGCGATAGCTGACATACACCATAAAGGAGAGTAGAATTGCAATGCAGATCGTGTAGGAAAGCTCCATTACTTTACGAGGTACCGGTCGGCCGAGCAACTTCTGGATAGTCGCAAATACAATGTGTCCTCCGTCCAGTACCGGAATTGGCAGAATGTTAAGTATGGCCAGATTGACATTGATGAGTGCGAGGAACCAGACGAGGTCGATCCAACTGTAACGAACCAATCGGGTAAGGCCGTGAACGATGCCAATCGGGCCGCTCATATTGCCTATTTTCACATCGGACTGAGGGCTTACCAAGGCCGCCAAGGTCTGTTGCATCGTTCTAAACATGGCTGAAATTTGCTCGATTGGATTTAGATGAATGCGTTCTCTCGTAGCTTCGTAATAGTAGGCAAATCCAAATCGTGGTTTCTCTTCGCCAGGCGCTATCTTGGGTTCAATGGGCAAGACAATTTCTTTGCCATCGCGCAGGATCGACAGGTCGATAGTTCCGCTTTCATGCTTGCTTAGGTAAACATTTAAAAAAGCAGATGAATTGACTGGAATGCCGTCTAACGCCAGAATCTTATCTCCTGGTTTTAGACCTGCTTCAAATGCGGGCATATTTTTTTGAACATCTGAAACGATCAGAGTGGTTCCCGGGGCGACACCAAGAGTGCGAATACTGTCGATGCCAACATCAATTAGAACAGGATGAGTGGTAATTGTCTTTAGTTCACCATCACGCAACACATCAACTACAGCGACCGGGCGACCGGATTCGTCTCGATGCGTTCCTGTCATAATGACATTGTCAAGTTCGACCCAGTTGCGAATTCTTTTGCCATCGATCCTAACAATCTGGTCACCTTCTAAAATGCCAGCTTCATAAGCAGGGCAGGGTACTTCAACGCCTTCCTCATTGATAATTTTTGCAGGAACAGAGTGAATCTTTGTCGATACTATGATTTCCCTGCCAACTACCCAAAGAATCAATGACAGCAAAAAGGCAAATATCATGTTAAAAATAACTCCCATCACCGCAACAATTATCTTATCGCTGTAACTGATGGGTGGCAGGTCTTTTGCCTCATCTCCGTCGCCACCTTCAAGTCGTCCCATGTCGGCAAGCTGTGGAAGGGAGACATAGCCGCCAAGCGGTAACAGCGAGACGCGGAAATCAGTGCCTTTCCAATTGAAGCCGAACAATCGCGGGCCAAACCCAATGGAAAAACGATCGGCAACGAGGCCACGTTTTTTGGCGGCAATAAAATGGCCCAATTCGTGTATAAATATGGAAAAACTCAGTGCAAACAGGGCAATGGCAATGTAAAAAATATTGAGAAGCATAACGATGTGTATGGACGTTTAACATCAAACATTGAACGTCGAATGTTAAGTAGTAGTAAGATTATATTCTACAAAAATACAAAGCTTTAGTTATTCAACACTCAAGGTTAACTATTAGTACCCTTGCTCCGGTGGTACATTCAATACGAATTTTATGTGCTACACAAACAATACACCTACCAGTCAGAAAGCTACACATCCGGTGAAAATGAAACGAAGTGAAGATTGCCAAAACTAAAGAATAGAGCTAACTTGATCTGTATTATGACTTATAAAATAGAATCACAATCATCCCACAGGATTCTCTGCAGATAATTAACCACGAAAGCACAGTACACGGGGCAGTCCGCAACCAAAAGCTGAAAGCCTGAAAGCTAGGGAAACGCTATATCTCACGCCGTTTCGACAAGTCTAAGATCCTGAGCCTGTCGAAGGGCTCAAGCCCT
>JBNKZP010000008.1:0-21569 GCA_050301675.1 Puniceicoccaceae bacterium | reverse complement strand
GGATGCGAATCAGGTGCGAGTTTTAATTACCGCTCACCCAGTGTACAAGGTGCGGAGTTTTTACAAATGGTGCCAGACGAATGCTGAATTTTCAGTGTTGACTGCAAGTAAAGATGCAACCGGGTCCTATGCTCGTATTATTCAGGAAGAGTGTGATCGCGCAGGTGTTCAAATAACACCCGGCGCCGTGCAATTGCTGATTGATAAGCTGAATGGCAATACGCGTATGATGGTGGCGGAGACAAAAAAGCTGTCGACCTTTATCGGTAAAAGTGGAGAGTCCATTGATGAGCGATTGATTATGGAAATGGTTCCAAATTTTGGGGATACTGATTTCTTTGAGGCGGTTGATGCGTTTTACTCTTTAAAGTTGGACTGGACACTTGAAGCTTTGCGGCGACATTTTTTTACCAATAGCGAATCGCGTCCTCTGCTCAGTAGTCTGCAGTCACGCAATCGCCTGCTGATCCAATTGCGTGTACTGCTGGATGCAGGCGCCATTCGGCTTGGCCGATATGGTGTTGCCAAGTCTGATCTTGAGGCAGCTGCGCGTATTTATAATAAGCATTTCGGTGACAGTGAGGAGAAAAATAATCTCAATGTATTTACTCAGAACCCCTGGTATTTGGGTAAGTTAGCTGTGACTGCAAGCAAAGTGCCGTTAAAGAAACTCATTGAATTTCAGATTGCCTTCACTGTAGCTTTTGAGGGTATTATTGATCGGCCCAACGAGCAGGAAGTTGTTTGCCGGGAAATGGCAATACACTGCCTGGGTTGAACCAGCTTCCGGATTTTTAGCCACAAAAAGTCACAAAGGAAAACTTAAGATACTGAGCCAAGGGTAAACGCAATTTCATCACACAAGACACAGTTGCTCCGTGTGAAAAACTGATTCGTTTAGGGTTATCCTTAAAAGGGCAGTAGAGCTAGGCTTTGCCACATTCATCAGATTCGCTCGCTAAAGCGTCGCGCTACGTTGCTAGAATAGCTCAAATTTCCCGTGGGCCGATGTAGACGCGCTCGACTCGTTTGGTAATTGAGCAAAGTGTTTCCCAGGGTATCGTTCCGGCAGTTTTGCTAAAGGTTGATGTTGTTATTTCAGCTCTTTCGTCTTTTCCTATAAATGTTGCACGGTCTCCGGATTGAACAACATCTTCTATTTCAGTAATATCAACAATTGTCTGATCCATTGTGACGCGCCCAATCATGGGACATTGCTGCCCTTTAATTAGGACACTGCCCCGATTGCTAAGCGCGATCGGTATACCATCTGCATAACCTGCGGTAAGAACAGCTATTTTAGAATCACGCTCCAGACGACAACTCCGACCATAACTGACATAACTACCCTTGGGTAAACGTTTCACAATACCGACACGAGTGTAAAAGCTAAAAACCGGTTCAACTTTAACATGACTCAACATGGAATCCGGGTAAGGTTGTATACCGAGTTGGAGTAACCCGACGCGTACCGCATTAAACGGGCCGGCTCCGCTTAATGAACCAAGACTGGCAGAATTATCCGCATGGATTAGCAAAGAATCCGTATTGACTTGCTTCAATAGATTCAGAAATCGTTCACGTTGAAGCTGTGTAAAATCAGCATCACTGTCTGCGCTGGAAAAATGCGTATAGATTCCTTTCAGAATGAGTTGTGGCTGATTTTTGATAATTTTAATCAGTCCAATAGCGTCTTCATGCCAAATACCCAAACGACCCATCCCAGTGTCGATTTTGAGATGTACTTGTAATTTTGTGTTCCGCTTTTCGCCAATTGCATTGAGTCGTCTTGCCTCTTCAACTGTACTTACAGTACCGATCAAATCATAATCTACCAGATAGTGGTCTTCTTCGGGCAAAAGCGGACCTAAAATTAAAATGGGCCAGCCTTCACCCATGTGTCGAATTTCAGCAGCCTCGTGTACGTTTGCCACAGCGAAGTGATCAATACCGCATTGCATAAGTCGGCGCACCATCTGTGGCATCCCATGTCCGTAGGCATCTGCTTTAACCACGGAAATATAGTGCACGTCGGACGGTAGTGCAGCCTGTATACATTTCAAGTTGCGCTCAAATGCGGAGAGGTCTATTTCTGCCCAGCAGCGATTTTGCAAAATGTTAATTATTTGAAAGAAATTTTGGAACGAGGTTGATCAGTCGATTGCACGATGACGTTGTGGAACCCACTTTTGGAATACATTTATATTTGATGTGTAGAGTTCAATTTTTTTCGTCTCTTTCAATAGTTGCATAACTTCGGGCAATCGATGTGGACTATATTCAAGGATAATTGCATTTTCGGGAACCTTCTGCCATCCTTTGCGCTGAGGGAGATAAAAGAGCGGTCCATTCTTCCAGTTGCTGACAGCTTGATTGTCGAGTACAGCAATTGCTCCAGGTTGACCTTCATTAATACAGATTGAGTTCCATGCATCTTTCTTCCAATCGGATACAAGGAGCGCCTGGTTCATGTTTGGTGTATCTTTAAGGATTAAAGTAGCAGTCAGTGCGAGACTGTTATAAGAAAAATAACGAACATCCGGCTCGCGCAAGAGCCCCCATGTCTGAATAGCCATCGCGCAAAGCCTGAGTCCCAGGACTGAGCCGGGCCCTTCGCAGTAAATAAAGTCGTGCACATCTGAAATCCGGCATTGTGCAGAATAGAGAACTGCTTCCACAGCAGGAAAAAGACCTTCGAGCGGAGCGCTTTTTTGAGTTATCTGAAAGAGCCATTTCCCCTCAGTTCCTAACAGTCCGACAAACACCGTGGCGCTACTCCCGTCAATGACAAGTGCAACTCTGTCCCGTGATGCACTGAAAGTTTCCGTATTCATGACTCTGCCTTCAGAAACTCTCGATCTTCCTTTTCAGAACGGGAAAAGCCGGAAAACAAATAGAGAAACACCCCAACAACAATACCACAATCTGCCACATTAAACGCAGGATAGCGCCCATTTTCAAGAACCCAGGGAATTGTGAAACCGAGATGAAAATCTAGAAAATCAATGACATGACCTCGCAGAATTCGATCTGTCAAATTACCCAGCGCGCCACCAATGAGTAATCCAAAAGCGATCTGTGCTGTTGTACGATGTAATTCAAGAGCATGGCGAAATTTGTAGATCACTCCCAGGGCAATCAGTGTAAAAATACCCAAAATCTCACCATGCCCTGAGAACATACCCCAGGCGGCACCTTCGTTGCCGAGGTGAACAATGTAAAAAAACCCTTTTATAACCTCAATTACGTCTGGATCTTGCGGGTAAAAGTAGCTGTTGAAGGCGAGCCTGTTAACAATCCAAAACTTTGTGACCTGGTCTAGAAAAAGTACGATTGCTGACGTTAAAAACAATTTCCTGTAAGAAATCACTTTTTTTGATTGGATTTAATTTTCATCATCATCGTCATCGGAAGCAATTTTTGGAGTATCCGTAACGTCGGCAAATAGACCACCTATAGTGCGATCAACTTTGCGTCGCATGTTTTTCTCAAATTCAACCTGACCTTCGACCGAAAAGCGGGTGAAAGGCACAGCAGTCAGCCGATCTTTGCTAATAGGCTTGCCAGTAACCTCGCAAACACCATACGTGCCCTGCTTTATTCTAAGAATCGCCCCTTCAATTTCCTTTAATGCTTCCTGTTCGCTGGAAACAAGGCTAAGCGCAAAATCCCGGTCAAATGCATCTGTGCCTGCATCATCCTCAAGTGTTCGGTCACCCGCATGGTCGTCAGAGCGATGCTGTAGCGTATCCGAAGTATGCAGACTGATTTCCTCACTTAACTCCTGGCGCAGCTCGATTAGAAGCTTGTAATACTTTTTCCATTTGGGAGGAATCGATGTTTCTTCCAAAGATGTCTGAGATTCTTTTTTGGTAGGATTGAACCCCAAAATATCTGAAAGTGAAGCGGCTCCTAAAACACGCTTCTCAGATGGCTCTTCTTTAGCTTCGACTTTCTTTTCAACAACTGCTGTCTTCTTCTTTGCTTGCTTTTCAGGAGCTTTTGCTTTTCCAGTGCTGGCTCGAGTCGCAACCAATGCTTCAATATCATCTATGGAAAAGGCGATCGAATCTGATTTCTTATCATTTGCACCTGCATCTCTCGACACAGAAGCTATTCTCGAAGATGTCTTAGACACCTTTTTTGTCAGTTTTTCTTTAGTGCTTTTTTTTGTCATAAGTAAACTTTAATTATGTGTTTAGGTATTAAGTAGAATTTGTTCAAGTGCTTCGGAACAACGTGGTGAGACGGGCCCCCAATCCTCGGTTTCAACTAACTCTGGTACCCAACGCCAACAACGTGGGCAGCGCACTCCATCCGCATGGTCAAGGGTGATTGTTACCTCGCGGGCCTCCGGATCTTCGATTAAATCTACCTGAGAAAGAATAAACAACTCGGGAAGATCACTTTCATAGTGTTTAAGTCGGGCAAATTCAGGATCCTGAAGCGAACCGGTTATCTTCGCACAGGCGTCCAGGCTCTGACCAATTGCCTTCTTTTGTCGCAATTCTTCCAAGCCTTCATTAAGATTTTCCGACAAGAAAGTCCGTAGAGCACATATATCATCTGCAATCTCAGGGTGTTTCCAGGAAGCCTCCACTTTTGGCCATTCAGTCAGTGCAATCGGTTTGTCTGCCAAGTCTTTCTCATTGTAGGCGTAACTCCATGCCTCATCCGCTGTATGTGGAATCAAAGGTGCGATCAAGCGGGTAAAAACACTAAATATGATGCTGATAGCTGTTTGTGACGAACGGCGAAGCGGGTGATTGGGTGCAAATGTGTAAAGACGGTCTTTGAGAATGGAGTGGTACGTTGCCGAAAGTGTATTTGCACAAAACGGATCGATAAATTCCTTAAATGCTCTGTGAAATTCGTAAGCTTCGTAGGCTTCAGTTACTTTTTCTACAAGCTCTGCAAGCTCGTTGAGCGCCCACTTGTCGATTGCGTTCAAATCTCCGATCGCAACCGCATGAGTCGTGGCGTCAAAATCGTAGAGATTGCTGATCTGAAAGCGCAGAGTATTGCGAAGGCCTCGGTAATTATTGGCAATATTGTTTATTATTTTATCCGAAACCGGCACATCGCCGCGATAGTCCTGCGAACAAATCCAGAGGCGTACGATATCGGCTCCGTAACGGTCAATCCATTCGACCAGAGGGCGTGCCTCACCATCGCTTTTGGAGAGTTTTGTGCCGTCTTCTTTGACGATGAAGCCGTGCGTCAACAAGGTTTTGTAAGGCGCTGCCTTATCAGTAATTACGGAAGTCCATAGCGAACTTTGAAACCATCCGCGATGCTGATCACTACCCTCCAGATAAAGATCGGCAGGCCACTTCAGATTATCACGCTTTTTTAAAACGGCGTGGTGACTGGTTCCTGAATCGATCCATACATCAAGTGTGTCAGTGCCACATTTAAGTTTATCAGCAGTAGGCCAGTCTTCCGGTAGAGCGATTCCCTCCAGCAATTCGGCAGCCGTTTTTTCAAACCAGATATCAGTTCCGGCAACAGCAACTTTTTTTGCGATTTCACGGATGACTTTGGCATCAATGAATGCTCTGCCGTCTTCATCGTAAAATGATGGAACAGGAACACCCCAGGAGCGTTGTCGGCTAATGCACCAGTCGGGCCGATTCTCAACGGCTGCGCGAATACGATTCTCGCCCCAGGCGGGAATGAAGCGCACATTATCCAGTGCATCAAGAGCACGCTGACGATCGCCTGATTTATCAAGGGCGACGAACCACTGATCCATCGCACGGAAAACAACCGGAGTCTTTGAGCGCCAGCAATGTGGGTAGTTGTGCTGGATTGTCTTCTTTGCAACCAGTGAACCATTTTGGGCAATCATTTTAAGAACACCTTTGTTGGCTTCACTGATGGAACCATCCTCCAACACAGACAAACCAACCAGCTCTGCAGGTATTCGCCCGTCGTCAACGTAGCGTCCCTCATCGTCGAGCGGACTGTAGACTTCAATCCCATTATTGATCCCGGTTATGTAGTCATCCAGGCCGTGTCCTGGCGCTGTATGTACGCAACCGGTGCCACTCTCGGTAGTCACATAGTCAGCCAGAAGAATCGGACTGGCACGGTCGATAAACGGATGTTGCGCTTCGAGTCCCTCTAGTTGAGCGCCTGTAAAATTCGCAACTGTTTCAATCGATTTCAATTTACATGCTTCAGCAACTGCTTCCAGTAATTCGGTAGCTACGATAAGTATTCCCTGTTCGGCTGTCTTTACTGCGCTGTATTCCACTGTAGGATTAACACTGACTGCCATGTTTGCCGGCAGTGTCCATGGAGTAGTCGTCCAGATAAGCACTGAAGCAGGCTCTGCAAGCTCCAGTGTATTTAATGCATCGGTTGAGAGAGCGAGCTTCACGTAGACGGAAATACTTTTGTGCTCGCGATACTCAATTTCAGCCTCTGCAAGTGCAGTTGCGCATGGGATCGACCAATAGACCGGTTTTTTACTGCGATAGACAAGTTCCTGCTCAACAAAGCAGGCAAAAGCTTCAAGTTCCGCAGCTTCGTATTGAGGATCAATGGTCCAGTATTCATGCTGCCAGTCTGCGAGTACACCAAGGCGTTTGAACTGAGTGCATTGTAATTTGCGAAATTTATCGGCAAATTCTGCACAGGCTTTACGCACTTCGATCGGTGTATAATCAGTTCGACCGGCCTCCTGAAGTTCACGCGAAACCTTATGCTCAATCGGCAGGCCATGGCTGTCCCAGCCGGGGATGTAAGGGGCGTTGTAGCCCTGCATCCACTTGAAACGTAAAATAGTATCCTTCAAGGTCTTGTTCAGCGCATGACCAAGGTGCAAGTCACCATTTGTAAATGGTGGTCCATCGTGCAAAATAAATGACGGACCGTTCGCGTTCTTTTCTTGTATTTTCTGATAGAGTTCCAGTGATTCCCAGTGTTGGATACGTACAGGTTCGCGCTCAACCAGATTGCCCCGCATGGGAAAATCTGTTTTGGGCAAATTCAACGTGTTTTTAAGGTCCTGTGACATTTTTAACGATGGCTGGGATAAGAAAACTTTGGCAGTGTGTTTTTTTGATTTACCAAGTCAAGCACGCAGAATTTGCTCGCAGTGTGTTTAACTACAAACACTCAGATACAAATTTGGTTCCATATTCTTCAATTCTTCGCATTAATGACTCTTGCTCTCATCAGCCTGCCCTTTTCCGAATACCCATTATGGATATTGCTTTCACTTCTAGTTGTAGGATTCTTAGCTCTTAACTATGGCGGTGATTTTCTTACGGATGGTTCGGTCACAATAGCAAATAATTTTCATATCAATAAAGCCGTTATAGGATTAACAATCGTTTCAATGGCAACTTCCATGCCTGAAATGATAACATCGCTCCTGGCTGCTGAAACAAGTCCTGGCCTGGCACTTGGAAATATCATTGGCAGCAACATTGCAAATATCGCTCTTATTCTAGGAATTACTGCATTGATTGTTCCCCTGACGGTTCAATCCGTATTGATTCGACGTGAGATACCCTTGTTAATTGTTGTAACCGGGTTGTTTATTCTTTTTGCGATGGGCGGTTACAGCCGTTGGGAAGGATTTGTAATGCTCGCAATAATGGTGGCGTACCTGTATTACATAGTGCAGTGGGCAAAAAAAGACTCGGCAAAAACCAAAGTGATGCTCGCCCAAAACCCTGTCGAGATTAAGTCACGTTCGACCGGCGCCGGTTTAATGTTTGTTTTATTCGGCGGAGCTTTACTGGCTGTTGGCGCGGATGCATTGGTAGGTACAAGCGTTGAGCTGGCAGGCCGCATGGGAGTGAGTGATGTTTTGATTGGGTTGACCGTTGTAGCAATTGGAACTAGTTTGCCGGAGTTGGCAGCGTCCATATCAGCCGCTCGTGCCGGGCATGAAGATATTTGTGTCGGCAACATTATTGGCTCCAATCTTTTCAATATACTACTGATTGGCGGAGGCGTCGCCAGTATCATTCCGATACCTGTGGATAAACAACTTTTTTGGGTGGAGTTTCCTGCGATGATGCTGATCGTATTAATTTTTCTCTGGCTCTCCACCAGAGAACGTCATATTGCTGTCAAAGAAGGACTGATTTTACTTACGCTATACTTTGCAATTTTGGCATTATCCAGCTATTTCCAACTGAACCCAATACGTTAACTCATAAAATCATGACATACCAAACTGTTGTACTTATCATCCGTGATGGCTGGGGAGAAAACCATAACCCGGAGCACGATGCATTCAATGCTGTAAAACTGGCAAAGACTCCCTGCGCCGACAAACTTACCAGTGAATGGCCACGTACGGAACTGATGGCCTGTGGGCTCAACGTCGGACTTCCCGAAGGCGTCATGGGAAACTCTGAAGTGGGACACCAGAACATTGGCGCCGGGCGAATCGTCGATCAGGAAATTGTGCGGATCAACAAAGGTTTTGAAACCGGTTCCATCAAAGAAAGCCAAGCGCTGCAGGAAGCGATCAATAACGTCAAAGAGAAGGGCACCGCGCTGCATCTGATGGGACTCCTCTCTGATGCAGGAGTACACTCGATCCTGGATCATCTTTACGGACTCATTCGTATCGCCAAAGAAGCGGGCGTAGAAAAGCTTTTCGTACACGCATTTACCGATGGTCGAGACACCGGGCCATTTAGTGGCAAAGATTTTATCGGAAAAGCTGAGGCTGAAATGGCTTCAATCGGTCTGGGTACAATTGCAACCATCGCCGGGCGCTACTGGGCGATGGACCGTGACAATCGCTGGGATCGTGTACAACGTGCCTACGATTGCCTGACCGGACGCAATATCGAGCATACTGCCGATTCTGCGACTGAAGCCATCCAGCGCCAATATGACCATCCGGAGAGCAACGGTACCAAAGGTGACGAATTTTGTCCTCCGACTGCAATCCTGAATGCCGAAGGGACACCGGTAGCTACCATCGGCGATGGCGACTCAGTGATCTTCTTTAACTTTCGGGGAGACCGACCCCGGGAACTCACCCGAGCGTTTATTCAGGACGACTTTAGCGAATTTGATCGCGGCAAAAAACCAGACGTTTATTTTGCTACTTTAAGCGAATATCAGAAAGGCCTGTGCAAGCATGTAATCTGTTCCAAGCCGGCAAAGATGAAAGATATTCTTGGCAGCTACGTAGCCGATCTGGGAATCCCTCAATTCCGCTGTGCTGAAACCGAGAAGTTCCCACACGTCACTTTCTTCTTCAATGATTACCGCGAAGAACCGTTTGCCGGAGAAGATCGCAAGTTGGTCCCCAGTCCAAAAGACTGTGCAACTTACGATGAGAAGCCGGAAATGTCCGCCTTTGGAATACGTGACGCAGCCGTTGAAGCCATCAAATCAGGCAAGTACGGCCTGGTCGTAGTGAACTTTGCCAATGCTGACATGGTCGGCCACACCGGTGTCCTCGAAGCCTGTATCAAAGCATGTGAAGTCGTCGACAGTTGTGTTCAGGATCTACTGGACGCAGTGGATTCCGTCAATGGTCGGGCAATCATTACAGCAGATCACGGAAATTCCGACCAGCTATGGAACCCCGAAAACGACAGCCCGCACACGTCACACACGCTAAATCCGGTTGAAGCCGTGATCTACGGACAAGGCTGTAAAGAGCGTAAAATTGCAGCGGGCGGCAACCTCGGTGACATAGCGCCCACTATCCTTGGACTCATGGAGCTCAAACAACCGGAATCCATGACCGGAAATTCGCTGTTGCGGTAGACCTATCCTCCCTTGTGTGCAGAGCTTTTATTTCTGTCCATAAACACTTAAGTACACATTGCTTATTGGCTTTTTTTACTCTTAGTCTCCTTGTTTTAAAACGATGAAACCAACTACCAAACCAAAACGTCCCTATTTTTCATCCGGGCCTTGTGCTAAGCGTCCGGGCTGGTCGCTGCAAGCGCTCGAAGATGCCTGTGTCGGTCGCTCCCATCGTTCAAAGCCTGCCAAGGCACGGCTTCAGGCAGTAATCGATCGCTCGGCAGCCATCCTTAACTTACCGGAAAATTATGTTTGCGGCATTGTTCCGGCATCGGATACCGGAGCCATGGAAATGGCAATGTGGTCGCTCCTTGGTGCGCGTGGTGTCGAAATGTGCGCATGGGAATCCTTCGGTTCTGCCTGGGTAACCGACGTGATCAAACAATTGAAACTTGAGAATGTAAACCGCCATGAAGCCGATTACGGTAAGCTTCCCGATCTGACAAAAGTGAATTTCGACAACGATGTTGTCTTTACCTACAACGGTACGACTTCCGGTGTCAGAGTCCCTGGCACAGACTGGATTCCCGATGATCGCAAAGGATTGACGCTTTGTGACGCAACTTCGGCCGTTTTTGCAATGAACATCGATTATAGCAAGCTCGACGTTGTCACCTGGTCCTGGCAAAAAGTCATGGGTGGTGAGGGCGCACATGGTATGCTGGTGCTTAGCCCACGGGCAATTGAACGTCTGGAAAACTATACACCTCCATGGCCATTGCCCAAAATATTTCGTCTGACCAAGGGTGGCAAACTGATCAGCGAAATTTTTAGCGGCGCAACGATCAATACAGTCTCCATGCTGTGTGTGGAAGACGCTCTGGACGGATTAAAATGGGCAGAAAGCATTGGCGGCCTTCCGGCGCTGATTAAACGATCTGAGCAAAATCTCGCGGCGATTGCGGCATGGGTCGAAAAGACCGATTGGGTTGAATTTCTAGCCGAAGATCCACAAACCATTTCGAGCACATCCATCTGTTTGAAAATTACCGCAGACTGGTATCAAGCGCTTCCGTTGGACGAACAGGCAGCTAAAGCAAAACAACTGGTAACTTTGCTGGAAGGCGAAGCTGTTGCTCTCGATTTCGGCAGTTATCGCGATGCTCCTCCCGGATTACGAATCTGGGGTGGTGCTACAGTTGATACAGCTGATGTTGAAGCACTACTTCCGTGGCTTGACTGGGCCTTTGCCGAAATTCAAAAGCCTTAAGCCTGTATCTGGATGATTTGCCGAAATTTCATAATTTTCTGTGCCGGAATTTGCACACTAGTTGGCTGCCCACTACTTGCCAATGAGCAAAATCTGGATCAGACGATTAATAATTTCTTTACCCCAGCGACAGATTTAATCTTTAAGATAATTTTCTTCAAGCCATTTGCCGGAATACCTATTGTTTTGATCTGGCTGGCCGGCACTGCAATTTTCCTGACGATTTATTTCAAATTCGTTAACCTGACTTCTTTCAGGCTAGCTTTGCGGACTGTAACCGGGCGTTATTCGACGCCTTCCGATCCTGGCGAAATAACGCACTTTCAAGCGCTCACTGCAGCGCTTTCTGCAACCGTTGGCCTGGGAAACATTGCCGGTGTTGCAATTGCTATTTCAGCGGGAGGACCGGGAGCAACTTTCTGGATGATAATATTTGGCTTGTTCAGCATGACTACCAAGTTCGCCGAATGCACATTGGGCCTACACTATAGAGACATCGACGAAAGTGGTAAAGTCAGTGGTGGCGCGATGAAATATCTCAAAAAGGGGCTCGGTGAATGTGGCTGGAGGAAATTGGGTTCTGTATTGGCATTTCTTTTTGCAATACTGTGTGTCGGCGCTTCGCTTGGCGGAGGAAACATGTATCAGATCAATCAGGCGTGTTCACAGTTTATTGAAATTAGCGGCGGTAGTAACAGTATTATCGCCGAGTACCGTTGGGTTTTTGGCGCTATGGTAGCTATCCTGGTTGGTACCGTTATTATCGGAGGAATACAACGTATCGCTACGGTAACATCACGTTTGGTGCCGTTGATGTGTATTATTTACATCGCTGGAGCGATTACCGTGCTAGTCACTCATATGGATAAGATTCCGCATGCCATTGGATTGATTCTTAGTGAGGCATTTAAGCCGGAAGCCTATGTTGGTGGCGCTATTGGAGTGCTTCTGGTCGGAATACAGCGGGGCACCTTTTCAAACGAAGCTGGTATAGGCTCTGCACCGATTGCACATTCAGCTGTTAAGACAAGCAAACCTGCCAGTGAAGGGATCGTTGCCCTCCTCGAGCCATTTATTGACACGGTCGTGGTTTGCTCGATGACAGCTTTTGTTATAGTCATCACTGGAAATTATAACGAAGCACTCCGTGGTGGCGAAGGTATCGCAATCACTTCACAGGCTTTTGCTTCAGTAATCTCGTGGTTCCCATTTATCCTTTTTATTGCGGTTACTTTGTTCGCGTTTTCGACCATGATCTCCTGGTCCTACTACGGACAACAGGCATGGGCCAGCCTTTTTGGCAAAAGCAAAGCAGCTGACCTTTCTTACAAACTTTTATTTTGCGTCTGTATTGTTATTGGTTCTGCAATGTCTCTCGGGTCAGTTACCGATTTCTCCGACGGCATGCTGCTCGGTATGAGTTTTCCAAACTTGATCGGCGTCTATTTTCTGCTCCCGGTGATCAAAAAAGAACTGATCGCATTTCGCAAACACGCAGCAGAAATAGATGCTGAGAACACTGAACATTAGGAACATCGAACTTCGAATATTGAGCGGTGATTTCGAAAGTTCCTATTCAAAGTTTGAAGTTGAATGTTTGACGTTTGACGCGTTCTTAACGTGCTTTGCGGAATAATTCGATCGCTACTGCAAACAATGTGACGTTCGGCAACCACGCTGCGATTACCGGTGGAACAATGGCAAGCTCGCCCAAAATGTTTGTAATAATGGTCAGCAGATAAAAAACCAGCAGACAACCCATGCAGATCAAAACACCAATCATTGGATTACTGCGCACCCCTAGCACTGCAAACGGCACAGCAAGACCAACAAAAACCAGACAACTAAAAGGCTCTGCCAATAAAGAGTGGTAGCGCACTTGATAGGCATTCACTACCGGATTTTCCTCTGGCGGAACCGTCTCAACAATCCTACGTAACTCAAATATGGACAATTCATCAGGGTCTTTGTGCAATGCCAGCATCAAACTCGGGTCTTCATAAAAATCATCAAAAACTTTTTCCTCAAACGTAAATGTTCGCAAAGGATCACCGGTTTCCGGATCAAACACCACCTCACGCCCTTTAAGAAAGACCCAGTATCCTTTCGTATCATCAAAATATGCCTCACTGGCTGAAATTCGTTCCAACTCTTCCCCCTCTTCTCCGCGGATAAACACATTTACCCCAAGCCCAAGCCAGGCTCGCTCGCTGAAACGATTCATAAACCACAACCGCCGGTCTTTACGATTATCGAAACCCAGATTATAGACCAGGCCCTGATCTTTACTGTCAGTTACAGTCTCCTGCGACCGGTACTCCAAATTATTGATAAACGTACGCGATTGTTCTACTGAAAATGGTACGAGAGAAGCTGTCAGGTAAAGCAGAAATCCTGTCAGTGCAATTCCCGCAAACCACAATGAACGGCTGATCCTAAAAAGCCCTGTGCCTGATGCACGCATGGCAATGATCTCATTGTTACGATGCAGGTTTCCCAATGAGAATAGCAGCGATACGAGAAAAGCGATAGGCAAAATGATGGGCAAATAACTTGGTAAAGCCAACGCGTAGTAAAAAATGATCTCTCCGGTCTTAGCGCCCATTTCCAGAAGATCCGGCAACGAATCGTACATATTTTGCAGAATCAATATACCCACAATCAACCCCAGGATTAACGCAAAACCCTGAATCCATTCCTTAAAAATGTATCGATCGATCAAAGACATCTTCTCTGTATTACGACGAAACTGCCAAAAATGTCACCCTATTTGCAGAACTATTTTTACAAAGAGTCGACTTTTATTCCCAGGATCGCAACGAGCATAAACAAGAATGCGAAAAGGCTTTTCATTTGATTCATAAAGCTGCCAGCTTGCAGAGATAACGCGACTATGGCAACTAAGGATGAAGTGTGATGCTCAACTGAACAATTCGCTGTGCGAACCAGTGCGCATCAGAATAAGTTCAGTCTGGGTCGTTTTGTATATCAGCAGCCAATCAGGACTAACGTGGCACTCTCTGCAGCCTGCATAATTGCCTACCAGAGCATGATCTCGAAAGATCTCCGGTAATGGTTCCTCAGCTGCCAAAGTATCGATAACTACAGCAAGCTTGGTAAGGTCTTTTCCCGAAGATTTCAGTTTCCGATAATCTTTGCGAAACTACTTCTTGTCTCGGATGTTCAGTATTCTTTATCGAGTTCTGCAAACAACTCCGCGGCGTTTTTAAATGAGCGACCCTCTTCTAAAGGTTCATTTATTGCTGCGATTGTCTCTGCATTAGGCAGATGGCGTATAAACTCGACCACTTTCCCTTTCTCACTTTCAGGGAGCTGTGCGATTTCTTTAATAATTTCTGCGGCATTCGTATTTTGTAATATCAGTGGTTTTGATCGATTAATCAAGTCAACTATCTTCATCGCCTATTTCAGCCTCCAACTCGTCAAGTTTTCAGAGATGTTCGATTTGGTCGGAGTAATGGGGACATTGGTAAAAATCACGGCCAAAGGTGGTGATTTTATTCATCAAAGATTGAATATATCCAAAGAGAACTTATTCCATGCATTAACGCTCGCTAAAAAATCTCATTGCGTAGTGTACTGAATTTACGCACCAACCTCCCATGTTGTTTCTACTTAATCTCGATGCATTTTACAATTTCGTGTCGGTCGTTGGTTGACGTTTTTTTGATGTTTTATCTTTTTTTAGTCTATGCCTGAAGATCTATCACTTTTTAGTGCGTTAAAACGTCCGACTTTTGAAAATAATACAACTGGTTATGCAGGAACCTTCTTCTTCATGCTCAGTGAAGAGGATGAAGATTGGTGGCTTCAGGCAGTTGATAAAAAAGGCAACCCGGTAGATCCAAACTATCGTGCCTATAGCGGGCGAGAACGCGATCGGATAAAAGCCTATCAACAGGCATCCACGGAAGAGACGTTCGGATTCAATTGGGATATCAAAGCCAACTCAGCAACCGACGGGCTGGTCATAGGACTCCATGCAAATCTGTTAACTGCACTGTTGGATTCAGAGCAGTTAGTTGATAAAAATTTACAACCGCTGTCCGCCAATTCGGAGAGTCAAAACCTGATGCTTTTTTTACAGCCTGTTGAATCAAAAACCAAAGATTCTCAGATGGTTTTTCAGGCACGCTATGCACTCCAAAACAGGGAAGGAGACAAACACTTTTTTGAAAAGCCGCGCTTTGTTACTGATAGTTGCATAAAAGATGGAAATACCCTCTACAGAATCGAACCTATCGGATCCACCTACCGTGCTGCTCCACTCTTTCAGGAGACTGTTCCAGCTGCACAGATCGACACGTTTCTTTCACTTTTTACCTCTTCATTTCCGGACGTAGCCATTGACTATTCTGATTTTTCGATTGAAACCGGCAGTCCGATACCAGCACAACCGGCAGTGCTTTTTCGTGAAGTGGACGAGAATTCTGCGCTTTATCTTCAGCTAGCGGATGTGTTGCCCAATCTTAGCATCGAATTTGTTCGCGATTACGATCTTTCTCGCATCGCGCATGTGGATCCAACAAACCGAATAGTTCGGTTAAGCGATGTTAACTACGAAGCTTCTCATGCTGCCCGTGCTGAATTGATAAAGAAGATGCAAAAGCTGGATCGACGCCATAAATCTCCCGAGGCCTACTTTACTGAGTGCGACGACGGTGGGTTTGTCCTCGGTCCCGATCTGGCAAAATCATTTCTGACAGAGCATCTGGCAGAGTTTGCTGGCCAATTTGCTCTGTTTGGCGCAGAAAAATTAAGAAAGTACAAAATCACTCATTCAAAGCCCAAACTACATCTGAAGCTAGGCAGTGGAATCGACTTCTTTGAGGGTGAAGGTACAATCGAAATTGATCAGGAACACATTTCCTTACTCAATGCATTAAAACAGTATCAGAAAAACCGTTACATTACACTGAGTGACGGAACCCAGGCAGTTCTGGATGATGCCTACATGAGTCGATTGAACCGATTGTTCAAAAAACGTAAAAATGGTCTGAAGGTATCTTTCTTTGATCTGCCGCTGATAGACGAGTTAATCGATGCCAGAGACAAAAATGCAGACTTTTTAAAATCACGTGAAGTATTCGCCGGCTTTAACTCCCTTGCCGAGCGTCGTGTGCCGCTTTCACGATTTTCGGGGAAATTGCGCCCATATCAAAAAGCTGGTGTGCAGTGGATGGATTATCTCTATGAAAACAAACTCGGCGGTTGCCTTGCCGACGATATGGGCCTGGGAAAGACCGTGCAGACCATAGCCTTGCTCAGCCGAGTCTATCCAAAAGCCAAAAAGCCGACGCTGATCGTAATGCCGCGTAGCCTGTTGTTCAATTGGGCTCGGGAATTGGAAACTTTTGTGCCTGAACTAAAGTTCTGCATATATCACTCTACCGGGCGCGACTGGGCATCTGTCTCTGACAGCCAAATCATACTCACAACCTATGGTACTCTTCGTTCCGACATAGAGACCATTGTCGAGACAGAATTTCACATAGTCATCCTTGACGAATCGCAGGCGATCAAAAACCTCAACACGAAAACGGCACAAGCGGCGCTCACTCTAAAGGCAAACTTTCGCCTGGCGCTTTCCGGTACACCTGTGGAGAACAATCTCGGCGAGCTTTACACACTCTTTCGTTTTCTTAATCCCGCTATGTTCAGCAGCGCTGCAGATTTTGACCGGGACTATGTACAGCCCATCCAGAAAGAAAATGACGATGCGGCCGCCAGCGAACTTCGCAAAAAAATTTATCCATTCATTTTGCGCAGGTTAAAGAATGATGTCGTCAAAGATCTACCGCCAAAATTAGAGCAAGTCCTGTATGTTGAAATGGGCGAAGATCAAAAGAAGCATTACGAAGAGCGTCGCCTGTTCTACAAGTCAATTATCGACGGCGAGATTCAAAAGAACGGCATCGCAAAAAGTCAGTTTGTTATTTTGGAAGCCATGTTGGAACTTCGACAAATTGCAACAGTGCCTGAATCAAAGACCGAAGGTCTGATCAAATCCGCAAAAAGTGAGCGTCTGCTCGAAGCCCTGGAAGAAGCCGTTAGCAATGGACATAAATGTTTGGTGTTTAGCAACTTTCTTGCCGGAGTCGAACAAGTATGTACAGCTCTCAATACCAAAGAAATCAAACATCTCAGGATGACCGGCGCTACAACCGACCGGGAAACACTTGTTTATCGTTTTCAAAATGATCCCAGAACAAAAGTCTTTGTGATGAGTTTAAAGACCGGTGGCGTAGGACTCAACCTTACTGCCGCAGATACAGTGTTCATCCTGGATCCTTGGTGGAATACTTCGGCTGAAGCACAAGCGGTGGACCGTGCGCACCGTATCGGTCAGCAAAACACAGTGTTCACCTATCGACTCATTGCCAAAGACAGCATTGAGGAAAAGATCCGACAGTTGCAGCAACAGAAGAAAAATCTCGTCGATCAGGTGGTCAGCTCCGATGGTGTCGCTTTGAAGTCGCTCTCCGAGCAAGACATTGAAAACCTCTTTAGCGCTTAAAGTACCATGATGAACATCACTTACAGTAATGAACGAGGCTTTTATGGCGATCTGGAAGAAGTTTTCACCAGAATGCTATCAGTTTCGGAAGTTCGCATCATGTACAATGCCTTCTTTCATGAATTGAAAAAAGAGCCTCTGAAAAAAATCAATAAAGTCTATATGGTCAAAGACTTTATGAAAATGACGCAATCCACGGAAAACATGCATTTATTCGTAAGAACTTTTCCCAAAACAACTTATAAGGCATACGGATTGCTGATTTGGAATGAATACTTGTCGGTTGAACAAATACAGAAGAAATTGGGCTTTGAAATTGTCCGAGTAGAACCTGGCCTGGGTAAATGGAGTCCGGATACTTTTGTAATAAGAGAAGAATTCCCTTTTATCGGACTCTTCGATTACACCCGGTACTACGGTGATAGAAGTCTTGAAAACTATAAGGTCAGTATGCCACCAGCCGTACGTAAATGGCTAAAACCGTACTTTCCGAAACCAAAGTATTACAATATTGAGCCGCTCCGGGATGCCGATATCTCTGACAAAGACTACATGGTCTTTGATGCTTCTGCAACAATAGCCACCGATCTGAGCAAACTGACAGATTTTCTGAAGCGCAGCAATCCTAGCCGAACCACAAAGGGAGATTTTACCAAGTCCAGTCTCCGCAGAGCAGCGAGTTTGTTAGAGTCCGGTGATTGGTATCCGGAAAAGAGTAAAAACCCTGAACTTGAGTTAATGCGATGCAGGATGATCCTCGACTTTATCGAAGGTTTTGAAGACAACCTGATAAGCCAGCTGACGGCACCGGAAATTCAGGAACCGGTATTGAAAGATATATTTAAAGCTTTGCAGGAAGACGATATTGCGCTCGAAAAATGGCTGTTCGGACACCTAAGGCGTACTTATTACTATCAGGAGGAGTTCAAACAACGATCGAGTTCCAACCTGTTTGCTCTTTTCAAGCGCTTGCCTCTCAATGCCTGGGTATCTTTGCAGAATCTTTGCTCCATGCAGTTTTATCAGGAAATCGACATCTGTTTTTTTGACCCTAGAGGATATGAATTCAGAGGCATCTTAGAAAGCGGTCCGGTAAATTATCGAAGTACGCATACGCTTAACAGCAGTAATCTGCAGATACTCGGTATCGACCCGCTCATTAACGGAGTGGCATTTCTACTTTCAGCATTCGGATTTCTCCAGCTGGCTTACAAAACTCCATACAACCAAACGGCCAGAACTAACAGAAACGATTACCTGACGTATTTTGACGGAGCCCATGCTGTGCGGCTTACCGATGCAGGCGCTTATGTTTTTGGACATTATCCGACATTCAAATTGAAAAACAAAAGCCGGCAAGTAGCGACGTTGCGACTACATCCGGAGCAATTGCACATCACCTGCCGTAATCTTGATCCCATAACGGAACTGGCGCTCAAGGAATTTATGGAACCCATTTCCCCTGAGTTTTACAAAATGACACGGGCCAGTTTGCTCAAGGGCTGCCAGAGTACCAGTGATCTAAAAACACGAATTGCTGATTTTCGCAATCGGATCGGAGGCCTTGGAGTGGAGTTTCCCGAAAACTGGGAACGTTTCCTAACTTCGCTTGCAACGGAAAAATCAGCTCTGTTGCCAGAAAACAAGTTGAAAATCTTCACTCTGGCTAACTGCTCGGAACTGCAAAGTCATTTTACAAAGGATCCATACCTGAGAAAGCTTTCCCTTCGAGTAGAGGGACATTATGTTGCCATAGAGAAGAAAAATCTTCCCCTTGTCCGCAGTCACCTTCGTACTCTTGGTTACCTTGTTGAATCCTAAGTATCTCAGATAGCCTTAATCCTAACCCAGCAAAGCCGAAACCAAATTAACATCAAACGTTGACCCGACTTCCAGATTTTTAGCCACAAAAATCAACTGTACTTTTAACTTTAAAAGAGCAGTAAGTTCTGCGGACATCAGGACGATAGCAATTTTTCGTAGCGTGCCGCCTTAGCAAACGATTGTTGCCCCTTAGCGCCTAGCAATACGAGTTCCGGATTCCGGCCACACAGGGCCGGGTTATCGCATGACAAGTTTACCGTCGTCCAGTCCAAAACGAACTGTGCTCTGATCAGCAATTTCACCACTCAGTATGCCGCGAGCCAGTCGTGTCTCTACTTGCTTCTGCAGGAAACGTTTGAGCGGGCGGGCGCCGTAAATCGGATCATAGCCTCGCTCAGCAATCCAGTTGCTTGCTTCTGTATCAAATTCTATCTTGATCTGACGGTCTGCCAGCCGGTTATTGAGTTGGACGATTAGCAGATCAACGATCTGTGTTATTTCCTCAAGTGTAAGTGGTTTGAAGAGAATGACGTCATCGATACGGTTCAGGAATTCGGGTCGGAATCCTTGCCGTAATTCTGCCATCACAGATTCGCGAACGTTTTCCGGTATTTGATCGCCGGTTACACCTTCGGTCAGGTAGCGGCTACCCACATTTGACGTCATTATAATTACTGTATTTTTGAAATCGACGGTATGTCCCTGGGAGTCTGTTATCCGGCCATCGTCCATAACCTGAAGCAATGCATTGAATACATCCGGATGTGCCTTTTCGATTTCGTCAAAAAGCACGACACTGTAGGGTTTGCGACGGACGGCTTCGGTAAGCTGACCGCCTTCATCATAGCCGACGTAGCCCGGAGGCGCACCGATCAGGCGTGCAACGGAGTGTTTTTCCATGTACTCTGACATGTCGAGGCGAACCATGTTATCCACGGAATCAAAGAGTGTTTCCGCAAGGGTTCGGGCCAGTTCAGTTTTACCCACACCGGTTGGGCCGAGAAACAGAAAGCTGCCGATAGGACGGCGAGGATCTTTGATCCCGGCTCGAGCGCGTAAAATGGCTTCGGATACAAGCTCGACAGCTTCGTCCTGCCCAACAACGCTTTCGTGTAACACATCACCGAGGCGCAGAAGCTTTTCACGCTCGCCCTCGACAAGGCGCTTTACAGGAACACCTGTCCATCTTGAAACAATGTCAGCAATTTCTTCCTGCGAGACTTCCTCTTTAATTAAAGATCCTTCCTTTGGTTCGATTGCTTCAAGAGTCTTTAACTTTTGTTCGAGTTCTGGCATTTTGCCATGACGTAATTGTGCAACTTTGTTCAGATCATATTCGCGCTCGGCTTTTTCCATCGCGATACGAGTCGCATCCAGCTCTTCGCGAACGGCTCGAATCTCATCAATTGCCTTCTTCTCATTCTCCCACTTTGAGCGTAGTGCAGATTCCTCCTCACGAACGTCAGCAAGCTCCTTGGAAAGCACTTTCAAACGTGCTTTTGAGGCGTCGTCTTTCTCGTTTTTCAGAGCGGCTTCTTCAATCTCAAGTTGCAATGCCCGGCGTGTCAGTTCATCGAGTTCCTGTGGCATGCTGTCCATCTCTGTTCGGATCATCGCACAGGCTTCGTCGACCAGATCAATTGCTTTGTCAGGTAAAAAACGATCACTGATGTAGCGATGTGACAGCACCGCAGCTTGTACCAATGCATTATCCTGAATCCGCACACCATGAAAGAGTTCAAATCGCTCACGCAGGCCCCGGAGAATGGAAATGGTATCTTCCACATTAGGCTGATCTACCTGAACTGGCTGGAAACGACGTTCCAGGGCAGCATCTTTTTCAATGTACTGGCGATATTCGTCCAATGTGGTTGCGCCGATACAGTGCAATTCGCCGCGGGCAAGCATGGGCTTTAGCATGTTGCCGGCGTCCATGGAGCCTTCGGTTTTTCCTGCGCCCACGATTGTGTGCAGTTCGTCGACAAAGAGCAAAATTCGACCTTCGCTCGATTTTACTTCAGCCAGCACTGCTTTGAGCCGCTCTTCAAATTCGCCACGATACTTTGCTCCGGCGATCAGTGCGCCCATATCCAGGGCAAAAATCGTCTTATCATTCAATCCCTCGGGAACATCACCTCGCACAATTCGCTGAGCAAGTCCTTCGACGATTGCAGTTTTACCCACACCTGGTTCACCGAT
>JBNKZP010000007.1:0-22011 GCA_050301675.1 Puniceicoccaceae bacterium | reverse complement strand
TAGTTTTTCTTGATGGTCTCTTGGGATAACCTTCATCGTTTCCATCAATCAACTCGATTAATGCCATTTCGGCGGCATCTCCAATCCTTTGACCAATTTTGTAAATGCGAGTATACCCTCCTGGTCTCTCCATGAACTCCGCTACGCGATTGTCAAAAAGTAAAGCAACTGCTGCAGGGTTGTTTATGCGGGATATTGCCAAGCGGCGATAGTGCAATTTTCGTTCTGCTTCATTGGAGCTTTCTGCCTTTTTTGCCAGAGTAATTACCTTTTCAACAAAGGGACGAAGTGCCTTGGCTTTTGCTAACGTTGTCTTGATTCGTCCGTGAGTAATCAATGAAACGGATAGATTGGCCAATAAAGCAAGGCGATGCGGCCCGGAAACTCCGAGTTTGTGTCTTTTTTTACTATGGCGCATTGTTTAATTTAACTTCTGTGTGTGTGTTCGTAAAGATAGAATTTCATTTTAAAACTCAGCAGCTTGATCCAGAAGGCGCTCATCTATCTTTGTACCGAGAGAGAGACCTAACTGCTCGAGCTTGTCTTTAATTTCGTTCAGCGACTTCTTACCAAAGTTACGATACTTGAGCATTTCCTGCTCTGACTTCATGGCCAACTCACCAACTGTGGTAATATTTGCATTATTCAAGCAGTTGGCCGCGCGGACGGAAAGCTCAATTTCGTTAACACTCATGTTGAGTAGCTTACGCAGACGATTCTGCTCTTCGCTGATTTCTTTGCTCTCGTTCTCAAACTCAACGGATTCATCGGAAACTTCATCAAATACGTCCATATGGTGTTTGATGATTGCAGCGCTTTGCTTGAGTGCATCATCCGGAGTAATACGACCATCGGTCGTGATTTCAAGAATAAGCTTATCGTAGTCCATTTCTTGTCCTACACGAGTATTTTCTACGGAATATTTGACCAGTTTGACTGGACTGAACAGTGAATCGACAGGAATTACACCGATTGGCTGATCTGCTTTCTTATTGTCCTCACCTGAACAGTAGCCTCTTCCGACTCGTACTTCAAGTTCAGCAAGGAAGCGCTGCGGTCTGTTGAGTGTACAGATAACCTGATCCGGATTTACAACTGATACATTTGGAGCCAATTGAATATCCGCTGCAGTTACCGGCCCCTCACGATTGACATCAATAAGCAGATTTACGCTCTCGCGCGAATCCATGGTAAAGAGTACTTTTTTAAGATTCAGAACAATATCGGTAACGTCTTCGACAATGCCTTCAACACTTTGAAACTCGTGTTGGACGCCATCGATTTTAACTGATGAGACTGCAGCACCTTCTATAGAGCTAAGTAATACTCTGCGAAGCGAGTTTCCGAGGGTGTGCCCGTAGCCTGCTTCAAAGGGCTCAGCGTGAAAGATAGCAAATGTATCAGATGCAGTTTCCTCGACTTTTGTAAGTCGATTGGGAAGTTCGAATTTTCCTAAGCGTTTTGGCATAGTGTGCTTTTATTTTACTGATTGAGATAATAATGGATTTTAAACCAATAGATAGAAAGACTGTATATAAGTTAAATTAACGGCTATAGAATTCAACTATAAGCTGCACATTAATGCTGCTTTCGACCTCATCGGGCGAAGGAAGGCGACTTACAGTTGCCTTGAGAGCATCAGCATTTAACGTTAACCATTCAGGCACTGGCCGCCCCTGACTTTCTTCCATATTACGAGTTGCAAGCTGGCGTGATGAAGTACGTTCACGAACCTCAATCTCGTCACCTTCCTTTACGATAAAGCTTGAAATGTCTGTCTTATGGCTGTTCACACGCACGTGACCATGACTGACGAGTTGGCGGGCTCCCGCACGAGATTTGGCAAACCCTAGACGGTAGACGACGTTGTCCAGACGAGATTCAAGCATCTGAAGAAAAATTTCACCGGTTACACCACGAGTGTTTTTAGCTTTCTCGAACGTCAAACGAAATTGCTTTTCGGTAACTCCATACATGTAGCGCAGCTTTTGCTTTTCGTTAAGGCCTATTGAGTACTCGCTCAATTTACGGCGCAGCGTCGGCCCGTGCTGACCAGGCATGTGAGGCTTACGTTCGAATGCTTTGGTGGGCGCAAATATGGCTTGGCCGAAACGACGGTTAAGACGTGTTGTGGGTCCTGTATATCGGGACATGGTATTTTTTGTTTTTTGTTTT
Organism: Puniceicoccaceae bacterium; assembly: GCA_050301675.1. Classification (GTDB taxonomy): domain Bacteria; phylum Verrucomicrobiota; class Verrucomicrobiia; order Opitutales; family Coraliomargaritaceae; genus Lentimonas. Next base: position 19,836 of record JBNKZP010000007.1, on the reverse strand, counting down.
TCTGCTAACTCGGTAAAGTTATGCCTACGTAGCAGATTACGTTAGACACGACGACGTTTGGGTGGGCGGCATCCGTTGTGTGGAACGGGAGTTACATCAATGATATCAGTAACGATCATGCCTAAAGACTGTATTGCACGTACTGCTGAATCACGCCCCATGCCAGGACCGTTCAATTTGACGGTTACTTCTTTCATACCATGAGACATTGCAACACGACCGGCATCTTGTGTAACGACCTGAGCGGCATATGCAGTCGACTTACGAGAGCCACGAAAACTACATTTACCGGCGCTCGACCAGGAAATTACATTACCTCGTAAATCACAAAAAGTAACCTTGGTGTTGTTGAAAGTTGCAAGAACGTTAACAATACCGACAGTAATGTTTTTACTACCTTTGGCACGACGTATTTTGACGCCATCCAAATCGCTTTTAAGCAAATCTTCGGCGGTTTCCTGCTTTTTTTCAGGTTCTGCTTCAGCCGCAACTGCTTCAGCTGCAACTGCTTCTTTTTCCTCTTCAGGTTTTACTTCTTCCTCGCTCATTTAGGTAATTATTTTGAAATTTTAATTATTTTCGAACCGGCTTTACCGAGCCCTTACGCGTGCGTGCATTTGTTTTAGTACGTTGGCCACGCACTGGAAGGCTTCTGGTGTGACGCATGCCGCGCAAGCTGCGTACGGCGATCAGTCGTTTGAGATTAGCTGTACGTTCACGACGAAGATCACCCTCTACAAGATATTTGTGCTCACTTATCAAAGAGGCAATTTCATTGAGTTCCTGCTCACTTAAATCACCCGCTCGACGATCCCGGTCGAATCCCGATTCGTCAACCAGTTTTCTGGCACGTGTCGGACCGATGCCATAAATATAGCGAAGCGAATATTCCAGCTTCTTGTTTGCAGGTATGTCGACTCCTAAAATGCGTGGCATAATAATATAAATTTCTGATTGGGTTCTTAGTAATAAGAGAAAACTTTTGAAGGTAGCGGTAATTTTCGATTTGAAAAGTTATTTTTTTGAAATTGTTAATATTTCTGGTTCGTTCCCAGTGACAAGGACAGTGTGTTCAAAATGTGCAGATGGTTTCCCATCAAGTGTGACGGCAGTCCAGTTATCATCCAGCATTTTGATTTCCGGGCCACCAAGGTTGATCATTGGCTCAATTGCTAGTGTCATGCCTGGCTTAAGCAGAGCTCCACTTCCGCGACGTCCGTAGTTAGGAATTTCCGGCTTTTCGTGCATGGAGGTTCCAACGGCATGACCGACAAATTCGCGAACGATACCATAATTATGCCGATTGATAAAGCGCTGCACCGCGTTAGAAATGTCTCCGACTCGATTGCCTGCTTTCGCAAAGCTGATTGCATAGTGCAATGCTTCATGTGTGGCATCGACTAGCGCCTGATTTTCTTCAGCAACGGGTGGGATCAGTACAGTATAGGCATTATCGCCAATGTAACCACGATACCTTACAACAACATCAATGGAAACAATATCGCCACCTCGAATCACGCGACGCATATTACCGATACCATGAACAATTTCTTCATTAACGGAAATACATGTATACGCTGGGTAAATTTTGTTTCCTGAACGATAATTATAGCAGGCACTTTCAGCTCCCAGAGATTCAATAGCTTTTCGACCGAGTTGATCGAGATCATATGTTGTCATTCCTTCACAAACTGTATCAACCAGTTGCTTCAGGGCGGTTGCAGCAATTTGGCAAGCTTCGCGAATCGATTGAATTTCTTCGTCGGAGCGAATCTTTTTCATTGGCTGCAAGAATAAACCTGGCAAAGAACAAAAATGTAAACTGGAGCTTCCAATCACTTCTGATTTGTTATCAAAAAGCTTTGAGTGCCCAGGAAATAATCCCCAGTATAAACAAGGCAACTGCAACAAACAAAAGCGGGCGCCAGGCAGTCCAAAAATCTTGCAGACCAACTGTATCCACCAATTGTTTATTTCGGGCGGCAGAACGACTTCGGATTTTACCTTTCTTGAGAAATCCGTCGTAATGCCGTTGTAACAGATAGGTTTCGATCTGGCGCATTGTGTCCAAAAGAACACCTACTGTAATCAACATCCCTGTCCCTCCGAAAAACACAGCGACTGAAAATGGAACGTTGTAAATAAAAAGAAGAATGTCGGGAAAAAGTGCGATCAATGTAAGTGAAAACGCTCCAAACAAAGTAAGTCGTGTCATAATGTGATCGAGAAACTTTGCAGTAGGCTCACCTGGACGAACGCCGGGAATATAACCTCCATTTTTTTTCAGATCATCTGCAATTTGCACCGGATTAAACATCATTGAAACCCAGAAATAACTGAATACAAATATCAAAAAACCAAACAGCAAATAGTACCACCACTGACCACGACTAAGAGCACTGGCAATGTCATTGAAAAATCGCATGCCTGTCGCCGTTCCCAGATAACCTAAAATCTGAGTAGGAAACATAAGTATTGCAGAAGCAAAGATAACCGGCATCACACCAGCATAATTAACTTTTAGCGGCAGGAACGAGCTTTGACCTCCATAAATTTTACGACCAACGACTCGTTTTGCATACTGAACCGGTATTTTACGCTGTGCCTGGGTAATTGCAACCAGGCCGGCAGTTACAGTAAGCAACAAAACCAGCATTAAAACGCCTTCAACAAGATCCAGTTGTGGACCCGTAGATCCAACAGGTGCAACAAACATTTGATAGGCAGATACAACTGCAGCTGGCAACTGCGCAATGATACCGACTGTAATTAATAATGAAATCCCATTACCAATACCTTTTTGCGTAATCTGCTCACCCAACCAAACCAAAATCATTACGCCGGCGGTCAAAAAAATGGTGCCTGTGATCAAAAATTGTACTTTACCGGCAATTACTACGGGACCGTATTGTTCCGGACTAAATCCCTGCCCGACAATATTGCCAGGATTTGTGCTGAGCGCTATGAGCAACAACAGACCTTGAACAAAACAAATAATAATTGTCAGGTAGCGTGTATATTGGTTAATCTTCTGACGGCCTACGTCACCTTCCTGTTGCAAACGTGCAATTACAGGAAAGACTGCACCAACCAGTTGCATTATAATCGAAGCACTGATGTATGGCATAATACCAAGAGCAAAAACGGCCCCATTAAGAAGTGCCCCACCCGTGAACATGTTATAAAGACCGACTAAACCACCACTAGAGGATGACTGGTCTGCCATGTATTCTTTGATTGGACCAACGTTCATTCCAGGCAATGGGATGCTGGCACCAACTCGCGCAATAAATAATAGTGCAAGGGTGAAAAAAATCTTCTGCCGAAGCTCTGGTATCTTCAGAGAATTTGTAAATGCGGAAAACATAGACTTGGTTTAGTTGAAGAGCAGTTTTGGGGATAATTATGCCTTATGCGTCTTCTTCTGCTACCCCTTCCTCATCTTTTTCGACTGCTTTTTCTGCGACTGTTTCTTCTTTTGCATTCGATGCAACTGGCTCAACCACTTTGCCACCGGCCGCTTCGATCTTACTTTTTGCAGATTTGGAAACTTTGTCCAAAGTCACTGTAAACGCTCTGGATATTTCACCATCCCCAAGTAGTTTTACACCTTCGTCATTGTCACGAACCAAACCAGCGCTGACGAGTACTTCACGAGTAACCGCATCGCCTTCGAGCTTTTCCAACTGACCTACATTGACCAACTGATAACTTGTGCGGAAATTAAAGTTGTTAAACCCACGACGTGGAAGTTTGCGATAAAGTGGCATTTGACCACCCTCAAAACCAATCCGAATACCTCCTCCGGAACGGGCTTTTTGGCCTTTGTGACCTTTACCGCACGTTTTACCATGGCCACTGCCTTCGCCACGACCAAGACGTTTGGTTGGATGTGTTGCACCTTCAATTGTTGGAATGTTTTCGAGATTCATTGGATTAATCTTTATGCTTCAGCTGTTGCAGGATCGCCAAAGCGCAGTTGTTTGATTTCGTCATTGGAGCGAAGCTTTTTCAGCGCTGCCATTGTCGCATTGACCATTGCCAGATGATTATTCGAACCGAGTGATTTCGAGAGGACATTTTTTATGCCGACAGACTCAAGAACTGCACGGCATCCGCCACCAGCGATAACACCGGTACCATCAGTAGCCGGGCGTAGAATTACTTTCCCTCCGTCGGCTTCACCGACAACATGATGCGGTATTGTATCGCCGCGAAGTTTGATTGTAACCAGGTTTTTCTTTGCTTGCTCAGTACCTTTGCGAATCGCCTCGGGCACTTCTTTTGCTTTGCCATAACCAACACCAACTTCGCCTTTTTGGTTACCTGCCACAACAAGTGCAGCAAAACTGAAGCGACGCCCACCTTTTACTACTTTAGCACAGCGGTTAATGTGGACTACTTTTTCGACGTACTCCGGTATTTCCTCTGTATTCTCGAGTTGAGAGATTGAACTGGTTGTATTACTCATATGCTAATTAAAATTTTAGTCCGCCTTCCCTTGCAGCCTCTGCAAACGATTTGACGCACCCGTGATAGCGACGTCCCGAACGATCAAAAACAACCGACTCAATGCCAGCGGACTTCGCTCTTTCAGCAAACGACTTACCCAGTTTGGCTGAACTGTCGGAATTGGCTTTCAAGTCAGAATCCTTAGCCAGTGAAGACAAGTAAAGCATAGTGTGTCCCTTTGTGTCGTCGATACACTGTGCATAGATATGCTTGTTTGAAAAATGCAGTGCCAGTCGTGGGCGTTCGGCAGTACCTTTGACTTTTTTGCGAATACGCCAGCGACGACGCTGTAGGAGCGCTTTTTTCTTTTCGAGTTTCATGAAACGTGTATGTTACTGGATTAAGCAGACTTTTTACCTTCCTTACGGCGAACGTATTTACCAACAATGTGAACACCTTTTCCTTTGTAGGGTTCGGCGGGATAATAATTAAAGATAGTTGCAGCGATTTCACCAACAAGATGTTTGTCGGCGCCTTCGACCGTTAATTTAGTATTTTCAGCTACTGTAATTGTAATGCCTTCAGGAATTTTCAGGAGACATGGATGCGAGTAACCCAATGCAAGATCCAGCACATTCCCTGAAAGGGCGGCACGAAAACCCACACCCTTAAGTAAAAGCTCTTTTTTGTAACCTTCTACGACTCCAATTACCATATTGTTAATTATGGAGCGCACGGTTCCAAACATTGCTCTGGAATGACGGCTATCATCAACAGGTGTTACACGGACTTCATTATCGACCACCTCTATGTTTATTGAGTGATCAAATGTTTTCTCGAGTTTACCTTTCGGACCCTCAATACGTACAGTCTGACCGTCAACGGTTACAGTTGCTTTATCAAGGATTGGGACGGGAAGTTTGCCTACTCTACTCATTTTAAATATCTCCTTACTACCAGACTTTGCAGATTAATTCTCCACCCACCCCGAGCTTACGTGCTTCACGAGCGCGAATAACACCTTTAGAAGTTGTCAGAATCGCAACACCGAGGCCACCCAGCACGCTGGGAATTTTATCAACCCCATAATAGAGACGACGCCCAGGCTTGCTGTGCCGCTCAAGACCATTGATTGCAGGTGTACCTTCGACAAACTTCAAACTGATCTCCAGAGTTTTAAAACCTCGATCATCTTTGCCTTCGACAAAGTTTTTAATGTAGCCTTCTTCCTTAAGAATTGCAGAGATAGCCGCACGCATTTTTGAGTGCTGCGCTACGCAAACATCTTTCCGTGCTGAGCTTGCATTGCGAATAATAGTAAGAAAATCACCTATTGTGTCGTGAACTGCCATAGTAATATCTAATGGGTTTTCAGTGGGTGTTGAGTGTAACTTTAAATTACCAGGATGATTTAGTCACACCAGGAATTTTCCCTTGTGAGGCAAGTTCCCGAAATGTGATACGAGAAAGACCAAATCTACCAATATGAGCGCGTGGCCGACCTGTGATAGAGCAACGTTTGCGTGCACGTATAGGTGAACTGTTTTTGGGTAGTTTGGTGAGCTTTGCCTGCGCTTTGTAGAAATCTTCGTCTGAAGTCTCCGGATTTGCGATGATCGCCTTAAGCTCTGCACGTTTTGCAGCATACTTCTCAATAAGGCGAAGACGTTTCAGATTGCGTTGAATTGATGATTTTTTTGCCATAAATAAAATAGTTAACTTGCTTGTTCTACGGTTTCTTCCTGCTCGGCAGCCTCTGTTACTGCAGCAGGTTTGCGGAATGGCATACCAAACAGAGCTAGCAACTCACGACCTGCTTCATCATTGATTGCACTGGTATTGATACAGATATCCATTCCCATGTTTGCATTGGTACCATCTGCGTTTACTTCCGGAAAAATCGAGTGATCGGCAATACCAAGTGTATAATTACCTTGACCATCGAATTTCGCAGGAACACCACGAAAGTCTCGTATGCAGGGAAGCGCTATATTAATAAGACGATTCAGAAACTCGTACATTACTTTTCCGCGCAATGTTACTTTACACCCAATGGGCTGGCCCTCACGCAATTTAAAGTTTGAGATACTTAGCTTGGCTTTGGTTGTAACAGGTCGCTGACCAGAGATCTTGGCGATTTCTTCGTTTACATAGGTAATGTGATTCTTGTCAGACGTTGAGCTAAAGCCTGAATTGATCACAATCTTATTTATTGCGGGTACTTGGTGTACGTTGCTAAACCCAAACTTCTTCATAAGTTCAGGTACAACTTTCTCAGTGTAATGTTTCTTGAGTACGGGGACTTGCATCGTTTTAAGGCCGGATTTCTAAACCGGCAATATTGATAAAAGTTTTTGAAATTTGAAAAACTTGTTAAAGTGAATGACTTGTATAATCTTGCAAGACTAGTTTTTATTCTTTTTTGCGTCGAAACGTTCAGCCAGCATTACGTTTGAGTAATGAATCGGCACTTCGCGTTGAGTTACACCTCCATCCGGATTTTCCTGTGTTTTGGGGATGTATTTATTAACCAGATTCACACCCTCAACAACGATATTTTTACCAGCGTTCACAGAGAGCACTTTGCCACGCTTGCCTTTGTGGGCACCGGCAATGACGACTACTTCTTGTTCTCTTTTGATTGACTTACTCATAATTACAATACCTCCGGAGCCAGAGAAATAATTTTCATGTATTTCGCACGAAGCTCTCGAGCTACCGGGCCGAATATACGGGTTCCTTTTGGGTTACCATCTGCATTGATGATAACCACAGCATTATTGTCGAATCGCAGATAACTTCCGTCAGTACGATGTATTGGAGCTTTTGTGCGAACTACAACAGCACGGACTACTTCACCTTTTTTCACAGATGAATCAGTCGAAGCAACTTTTATGTTGCAAACAATTACATCACCGACATCAGCTGTGCGCTTATTTTGGCCAAGACGACGGATCATTTCCGCTTCCTTGGCACCTGTATTGTCCGCGATAAATACGCGACTGTTCATCTGTAACATGATTTCGATCTCCTTTTCAGATTAAAACTATTCAAGTTGCTTCAGAAGATTTGTCTTCTTTGGCAGTTTTGTTTTCGGTAGACTCTGTGACTTCAGGTTCTGTCTCTTTGGCAGCTTCAGGTTCCTTCTTCTCAACAGCTTCAGGTTCTGTTTCTTTAGCGACTTTAGATTCGGTCTCTTCAGCGGCTTCGGGTTCAGCAACTTTAGTAACTTTAGGTTTGGTGACTTTAGACTTTGGTTTAGACTTGGTAACTTCAACCTCTGTGTCATCGACGATTTCATCGCCTATCTTCGGCGCTCTTTCGAGCACTTTGGTAACACGCCAGCGCTTGAGTTTGCTGAGCGGGCGTGTTTCCATGATTTCCACCTTATCGCCAAGACCACAGTCGTTCGTTTCATCGTGAGCATGGACTACGGTCTTCCGTTTGATCTCCTTGCGATAAAGTGGATGCGGAATTTTATAAAAGTAAGTAACCTTGATGGTTTTATCTCCAGAACGACTAGTAACTGTTCCGATCAGGGACTTACGTGAATTACGTGTTTCTTCCATAATGACAAATTGAGGCAAATTCAAAATCAAACACCGGCCGTCGAGAGTTTCTTCTCTCTGAGAATTGTTTCCAGACGAGCAATCTCTTGACGCAACTCTTTGAATTTATGCGGATGTTCTACTTGACCCGTCTGTTTGCGCAAACGGAGGTTAAGGTGTTCATCTCGTTTTTCACGAAGTTTTCTTGCGATTTCAGGCTCTGACATTTCTCGTATATCTTTTGCGGTACTCATTGGGAAATTGGGAAAATTGATGTCTTTTAAATATTTAAAGCGTGTCCTCACGAACAACAAAACGACAGTAAAAAGGAAGCTTTGTATCTGCCAAACGAAGCGCCTCTTGAGCAGCTGACTGGGAACAGCCGGCGACTTCAAACAGCATTGTGCCGGGACGTATAATAGCAACCCACTGCTCTACGTTACCTTTACCTTTACCCATACGAGTTTCGGCAGGCTTTTTGGTTACTGGCTTGTGTGGAAATACACGAATCCAGACTTTTCCCTTACGTTTTAGACTACGAGTCATTGCAACACGTGCAGCTTCGATCTGTTGCGAAGTCATGCGCCCACGGCTTAGGGATTGGATACCAAATTCACCAAAGGCAACCGTATTACCTGATTGCGCCTTACCGCGGATACGTCCCTTGTGAACTTTTCGGTATTTTGTACGTGATGGTAAATATTTCATAATTAACTAGTTTGCAGGGTTAAGCTTGGATGATCGCCTTGAAACAAAATTAAAATTCACTTTCTTCCGAAAGACATATCCAGCATTTTACTCCAATAATTCCATAGACTGTGCTCGCCTCACTCAATCCATAGCTAATGTTTGCACGCAACGTCTGCAATGGCACCTTACCCATACGCTGTTGCTCCGTGCGAGCAATATCAGCCCCGGCAAGACGTCCGCCGCATTGAATACGAATGCCCTCTGCACCCATTGCCATCGTAGTCTGAACCGCACGTTTCATGGCACGACGGAAAGCGATACGGCGCTCAAGCTGCAATGCCACTCCCTCAGCAACAAGCTGAGCAGATAATTCAGGTCGCTTTATTTCCTGAATATCAAGCATAATGTCTTTATTAACGACTTTATACAGGCTTTCTTTAAGCTTGTCTAATTCGGTACCTTTACGACCAATCACTATGCCCGGACGAGCGGTAAAGACCTTGACGCGAATACGACCGGAGGCACGCTCGATGAAAATCCGTGGCACTGAAGCGTACCGAAGTTTTTCAGAGAGAAACTTACGAATTGTATGATCTTCCTTAACAAAGACAGGAAAATCTTTTTTGGAGGCATACCAACGTGAATCCCAGTCACGAGTGACTGCCAGTCGGAAACCATTTGGATGAACTTTTTGTCCCATAATTGAAGGTTATATTTACTTAAAATTCGTCGGTTAGGATTATACGTATATGGCTGGTAGCCTTACGATAAGGGTGTGCTGAGCCACGTGAGGCAGGTCGAAAACGTTTGAAAACAGGCCCTTGTTCAACAGTTGCAGATTCGATTGTAAGATCGTCAGAAGATAGATTATTGTTGTTCTCAGCATTGGCGATTGCTGATTGCAATGTTTTACTGACAAGTCGTGCTGATTTGCGTGGGATATAGCGTAAAATTTCGACTGCTTCTAAAGCATTACGTCCCTGAATGGCACGAGTTATATCGCGAACCTTGCGGGGCGACATGCGAGCATATTTAGTGTAGGCTTGTATCTGCATAGGACTCAGCTGTTTTGGAAAGTTTTTATCCGAGCGCAATCGCCGGGTTGAATAATTAAGTTTTTTGTTAGGTTGAGAATCAGAGCCGCTGAACAATTGCTTCCAGACTCAATAATGATAAGCTCTCCAACGGTTTGAGCACCGCGCTCAATAAGACATACCATACCAAGGCGTAGTCCCTGTTCAAGTCCGCCATCAAGAATTACAAGATCAGCCATGAAATGATGATCAATGACTAATACATTGGCTTTATTGGAACTGTGGATCGATTCATTAACGAAAGCAGGAACTTCAGCACATAAATAGCTGCCTGCAATCTGAACCACAAAAAGGAGAATGCAGATAAGCTTGGTTAAATGTTGTGCTCTGAAATTCATAGAAAACTACTGTAGAATAACAATTATTTCTTTTTCTTTGCTTCATGCCCCCTATAAGTGCGAGTCGGTGAAAATTCACCGAGCTTGTGCCCCACCATATTTTCGGTTACATATACAGGTTGGAAGCTGCGGCCATTGTGCACCGTAAAATTAAGCCCTACGAAATCAGGGGTTATTGTTGAACGACGCGACCACGTTTGTATTGGTTTGCGGTCATCAGTGGCTTGAGCCGCTTTAACTTTTTTTGCGAGATGCGGATCAACGAAAAAACCTTTTTTAATGGAACGTGACATGATGAAATAACAGGGATCTTATTTTTTCTTAATTGGGCGACCATTGCGGCGAACCAAAATTTGCTTATTGGTTAGATTTTTCTTTTTACGAGTCGGGAAGCCTTTTGAAAGCTGTCCCCAAGGTGACTGGGGATGACCACCACCTGAGGTGCGGCCTTCACCACCACCCATCGGATGGTCGACAGGATTCATCGCAACACCTCGAACACGGGGCCTGCGGCCAAGCCAACGTTTGCGACCAGCTTTGCCGAAACTTTGTCCCTGATGTTCGTGGTTACCGACTTCACCAATAGTTGCCCGACAACGAGCATTAAGAAAACGAATTTCACCGGAAGGAAGTTTGACAGTAGCACGCTCATTATCTACTGAAACAAGCTGTGCAAATTGGCCGGCAGAGCGAGCAATCTGGGCGCCTCGGCCCGGATGTAACTCAATTGCATGGATCTTTGTTGCCGGTGGTATGGCCGACAGTGGCATGCTATACCCGGGAGCAAACTCTACGCGTGTATTAACGCTGAGCAACGTATCGCCTTCTTTAACACCTCGAGGCGCCAGAATATAACGCTTTTCACCGTCAACGTAAGCCAGAAGAGCGATATTTGCGGAACGGTTCGGATCATACTCAATAGCTTGAACCTTTGCTGGTATGTCTATTTTGTCCCGGCGAAAATCAATGATGCGGTAGGCGCGTTTGTGTCCGCCGCCACGACGTCTTGAAGTAATACGCCCATAACAGTTGCGTCCTTTTTTACTGTGCTTATTAGCCGTAAGCTGACGCTCAGGTTTCTTTTTGGAAACATCCGCTTTGTTGCGTACAAGATAACGCTGGCCCGGAGTAAGTGGTCTGGATTTTATAAGTGCCATGGCGTATGAAAATTGTTTTAGATAATTTCTATGGTTTCACCCTCTTTGAGGCTAACGATCGCCTTTTTGTGACCGCCTTTTTTGCCTGGGCGTCCGCGACGGGAACGGTCAGCCTTAACCTTGGGTTTTTTGATAAGAATATTCACATTGGTTACTTTGACGTTGAATACCTCTTCAACAGCCTTAGCGACTTCTTTGCGATTGGCACGCGGATCTATTTCGAATGTGTACTGATTAAGATTGGCTGCCAAAGTTGCAGCCTTCTCTGTTACTCGAAATTCGCGAAGGATGTTATTAGCGATGATCATGACTAGCCTTTATTTGCTCGGGCGATTATTGTTTCGATACCTTTGGCGCTGACGATGATTTTTTGATACCGGACGATATCAAGAGCACTCAGATTACTGGCAAGAATAAGCGAAAGCCCTTCGATGTTACGTGCCGCCAGCGCAGCATTTTCTTCAAAAGAATCGTCGATAATCAAAGTCTTTCCACGATTGGGCAGCATCGCGTTAAGTACTTGATAAAACAATTTTGTTTTGGGCTCTTTGACTTCAAAAGCTTCTATAACAGAAAGACCACCTCCAACAGCACGATCAAAGAGCGCGCGTCGGAAGGCAAGTATCTTCATTTTGTCATTTATCTTCTGAGAATAGTCACGCGGCTTAGGTCCATGCGCAACACCACCATGCCGCTGATGTGGAACACGGCGCTCACCTTGACGTGCTCTACCAGTGCCTTTTTGGCGGAATAGCTTTTTTCCGGAGCCACTTACTTCCGCACGCGTCTTAGTACTTGCGTTGCCTTGACGTTTGTTAGCTTGTTGGGCAATCACAACCTGACGAAGCGCTGCAATACCTTTGTCGTCCTCAAAAAATGGGAAAGCAGAGAATTCCTTTTCCTCACTTTTTTTTCCGTCGACTGAATATACTTTTAGTTTCATTTCGGTAACTCTTTCTGCTTACGCCTAATTGGCAGATTTGGTTTTGACCGCAGTGCGAACGGTGACTAGACCACCGCGCGAACCCGGTATGCTGCCCTTAATGAGAATTAGATTTTTTTCTGGGATTACTTTTACCACCTCAAGATTTTGAACCGTACGTTGTTTTCCTCCCATACGACCCGGCATTTTCTTACCTTTGATGACGTGCCCAGGCCATTGACAGAAACCATAGGAGCCACCACGGCGATGAAACATGGAACCGTGTGATGCCGGGCCACCGGCAAATCCGTAGCGCTTAACGACCCCTTGGAAACCACGCCCTTTGGAGTTGCCAATTATATCGATTTTCTGCCCTGCTTTAAAGTGCTCAACCGTTAAAACATCTCCAACCTTAAAATCTGTTTCACCATTTGTTCTGAACTCGCTCAGTTCTGCAACCGGTTCTACTTCAGCTTTTTTGAGATGCCCAATTTCAGCTTTTGACAAACGATGTTCTTTTTGTGCACGGAAACCAATCTGGATTGAATCATAGCCATCTTTTTCAGCAGACTTGATCTGTGTGACCGGACAAGGACCTGCTTCAATGACGGTGACAGGAATCAAACGATTTTCATCGTTGAATACCTGTGTCATGCCTATCTTTTTTCCGAGTAAAGAAATGTTCATAATACTAATTGGCAGGTGGAGTAGCAACTCCGTTTAAATGTACCTGCGTTAGCGGTTTAAAATAAAATGCTTGATCCCTAAGATTAGAGACGAAGAAAAGAAAAAAGAGAGTGAATTTTAGTTCGTCAACTCCCTATTTACAAAAAAATCACTTTTTCGACTTTTTCCATAAATTTGTAGTACTTGACTTGGTCTCATTATCCAGAAAAACATAAATTAAACATCAAATTACCAAAAATACAAATGGAGCAATGCCAATCACTCACTAGCGCCGAAAAGAAAGAACTTCGCGGGATTGCCCAGCGTTTGAAACCACATGTTCATCTCGGTAAACAAGGCCTGACCAAAACCGTCTTGGCCGAAATCGACACTGCACTTCTGAAAAACGGGTTGATCAAAGTTCGGTTCGAAGCAGAGCGATCACTTATACGAGATTATGTTACTGAGATTTCCGCAAAACTCCGTTGCGAATATGTCGGCGGTGTTGGTAAAGTTGGCATATTCTTTCGTGAAATGCCTGAAGAGAAACAAAAATAGCGCCTGGACGTTCAAACAGCCTATTAAAATGAGCAAAAGAATAGATGCAAATTCGAACACAAGTGTAATTTTTTTGCGCCTTTTCTCTTTATAAAGCTTTAGCTGTAGTTAATACCAGTTGATTTATGTCTGATTATAAAACAGTTCAGGAAATCAAAGCAATAGATGCAAATCTGGCGGCCCCTTTTCGCTGCGTTCTTATATTGCTAAAAAAAGCGTCCAAGGTAGCCAAAAACGGCAATCCATTCCTTAGCCTTGAGTTGGGTGATCGCAGTGGTCGCTTCAGCGCCAACTGTTTTAGCGACTCGGATGTTTTCAAAATACTGGGTAATGTCGAAGAGGGCTCTATTGTTCGTATCACTGGGAAAACGGAGTATTATCAGGAGCGGTTTTCTCCGCGAATTCATTCTATTGAAGTTTTGGATATGGCTGATGTTAAAGCAGAAGGTATGCTCGACCAACTGGTTGAAGTGCCGCCGGAATCAGAAGATGAGTTGTGGGCGCATATCCAGGAAGCGATTGAAGTTATCGAACACGTACCTATCAAAGAAACCGTTCAACGCGTGCTGGACGAGACGGAAGAAGCATTCCGGGTTCGAGCAGCGGCAGTCAGCATGCATCATGCATACCGACACGGGCTATTGGAGCATACGGCACACATGGTGCGTGCCTGTCGTGCCTTATTGCCCTTGTACCCGGAAGTGGATGCCGATCTCGCGATCGCTGGAATCATATTACACGACATCGGTAAGCTGGAAGAATACGAAGGCGAGTTTTCCACGAAAGTCAGCCGTACCGGTACGCTGCAAGGACACGTCGTGCTTGGTTTTCGTATCGTTCGAAAGGCTGCCATTCAGTCAAAGCTCAATGCCGATCTGACCGAGCGTCTTGAACATATTATTCTTAGCCACCAGGGTGAAAAAGCCTGGGGCGCTGCAGCGATGGCCGCGACTCCTGAAGCTGTATTTGTGTCAATGATTGATAATCTCGATGCAAAAATGGGCATTGTCCAATACGCCTTGCGTAGCACGCCTGAATCAGACGAATTTTCAGATTATTCAATGGGATTGCAAACACGTGTGCTAGTGACTCCACCTGACAAATAAAGCTTGCACTTCGATAGGCATTAAAACATAAAACTTATAGTTAGTATTAAATTTTAGTATTTGCCTTTAAACAAATCGTCGACCCATAATCCTTGAGATCCTCAATACATGACTCAAACAATAGAAGCGCTCCCGAATTTCGAAGAACTTGAAACGATTGAGAAAACAATATTCTTATTGATCTGCATAGCAATTTCTTTCGTGGCATACCTGATTGCGATTAAAGGAATGTATGATGTATTCCCAAACTTATTTAAAGCACTGGGCGCTTTTTTGATCGAACTGGCGATAAGTGCAGTACTCTGTATCGCTATATTTCAGATATTCAAAGTGACAAATGTCGGCCCTCCAACTGAATTAAGCCTGGTAATGACGCTCACCCTATTTGTAGCAATGATCATCACGATTTTTGCCAGAAAAATTCTGTTAAATTACGCGACTGGAGTGTCGACATCAATATTGCAGGCAGTTAATTCCCTGGTGATGCATAGCTTTTATATTTTAGTCATTTCATCTTTGATTACGCTAGTGTATCAGCAAGCTTTCAATGGAGGAATTGATCCCAGCCTCTTTGGTGAGTAAGCTAATGCAGGCTACTGAACATTGAACTTCTTGCGGCGGGCAATCACCGACTGATACGAATCCATCATCTCTTGAAAGTAAGTTTCTGTTTCGTAAGGCCACTCAGCAGCAGAGTCGATCTCCCACTCAGGATGCATTTCAAGATGTTCGACTGTCCATTCGTAGTAAGAAACATCATCTGAGCGAAAACAGAAACATCCTCCGGGATCTGTGCGATCGGCCACGGCATCCAGAAATGCACGCTGCACCATCCGACGACGATGATGCTTCGCCTTTGGCCAAGGATCCGGAAACAACAATACAATCATATCAAAGCGCACATGCTCCGGCAGTACTTCAAGAAACTCTGTTAGCTCCGCTTTGAAAAAGTGTAAGTTACCAAGTCCGCGCTTATCACGTTTCTGAACAGCCTTACGAATACGTCCTGCTATCAGATCAATGCCCACGCAGTTCTGCTGCGGATTTTGTACAGCGTAGTTTGTCAACCAGTGCCCATGCCCGCAGCCCGCTTCAAATAAAATACGGTCTGCACTTCCAAGTGCTGCAGCACATTCTGTCTTCAGCGTCGCTTTACGCTGCTTTTGTTTTTCCAGTTCACGGGCATAAGATGCTGATATTTCCATCGAATGATAAATCTTTTAATTGCTACTCTTAACCTTGATCTTTGAAGTATATCAATGTTCGATATTTAATCTTCCTCCCCGCTTTGCCGGTGCAGGATCAATAACAACTATTCGAAAACCCGTCAAGCGGCTGCGTTCGGTCCTACGGAGACTACGCACAGGTACGCTAATAATCATCTCCAGACTGTCCTGAACATGTCCTCCGATGTGAAACGCTGTTTCGGATTCTTCGGGTTCTTCCAATGCCAACCATTCACTAACGTTTCCCAGCAAATCAAAATAGCCGCCCGGAAATGGCTTTTTATGGCCAACTGGTTGAGAAAGACCATTAGCCTCGGAAACACTCCAGATCAAAGCGCTTGCGTCTGAAGAAGAGTCAAAGACACCCAGCACTTTACGATACTCCTTCTCCACGGGCAAGCGCACTGCTTTTCCAAGTATCCAGGAGAGTCGTTCGCAAAATTTCTCTGCCTCAACCCAACTTACCGAATCAACTGGATTTGTACCGGACGGGTTCCTGCTCGGATTCGTACCCATCAAAAGCGCATACAGAGATTGAGGCACTTCTGTGCGTAACATACGGGCATTCGTCACACCGGGAACAGGAAGCAGCGCATCGTACACCTGATCCTGGATCGTTGCCAGATCTGCTTTGCGCTGATATAAATATTCCAATCGGGCTCCTGATATTTCATCTATCAACGCACTCAGTGGAAACGCTTCTTTAAATACCTGAAATTCCTGCTTTAACTCAACAATCAACAATTCAGCCTCATCTGTCTTCCGCATCGCAAGCAATTGTTCGAGCAGAGCAGACTTCTCCAGCATTTCTTGAGCCAGCAAAGTGCTCTGAGCAGTCTGCGCCCGCTCCTGAAACTCACGAACCCGAGCTAAAGAAGCATGGGAACTATCCGGAAAATCCTCGTTTAATTGCTTTTGCAAGCGAACTGCCTCCTCAAAAAGTTCTCCCGATCCTTTCATCTCACCGGCCTCTTCCAAAGAAACCGCACGCTTAATCACGTCCTCAATTTTCGTAGATAGCTCCTGTGACTTCAATTCCGTCAGCTTGCCTTTCAATTGCTTCAACCGCAGCGTACTTGCCTGACGTACATCACGATATTCTTTGTTTAACTGCTGTTGCACCTCTATGGCTTGATCCAGCGCCTCTTTGGCTGCATCCAGTTGACCCGCCTCTGCAAATGAACCCGCACGCCGCTCTAAAGTCAGACTGTTTAGAAAGAGTGGTTCGGCAGCAGCGTTTTCCGCCTTAAGCTTCAAATGACCTGCCCGCCCCGGATTACTTTCCGGACTTGATGGATAGTTTTGATCAACGCTTTTTTGCAACTCAAACGCCTCATCGTATTTTGTTGCCGCAGCTTTGTAATCCCCCGCCTGTTTCAGCTTCTGTGCTTCCACCTCCAGTTCGATGCTAAGTTCTTTCAGTTCCCTGGCAGACATCTTTTGATACATCTCCTTAAAAGAATCCGTTCCTCCGTTAAGATTACGAGCATTTTGCAAAGCTGAAGGATCCACCCTCTTGGGACCCAGATGGCTCAGAAACAGGGAAATGCCCCAGACTGCGCATGATGAGAAGACAACTATCAATGTAACAAAGAGATACCTACGACGGTTTTTGCGAACATATTCAATTGGTAAAGGCTCTTTCTTCGATCGAGTCATACAAGAGAAAGATAAGTTAACGGTTCTTATAAATTTCCATCGCTTCCGGCATCTTTGTCCACAACCTGCGAATACGTGTCTTGCCTGCCGGATGTGTCGATAGGAATTCCGGCGGTCTCTCTCCCTCCTTCTCAAGCTCTTCCATACGCTCCCAAAAAGTAATTGCAGCATATGGATCATAACCCGCTGAAGCCGCATAGAGAAGGCCGATATGATCGGCCTCACTTTCGTGCTTTCGACTAAAAGGCAACATCACGCCCAGCTCTGCACCCGCTCCAACCGCAGCCAGCAGTAGCTCACCCTCAGCACTACTCAAGCCGGAACCGCTCAGTGCAATCGCGCCCACATTCATCAGTCCGGACTTAATAAGTTCCTGCGAAAAGCGCTCGTTGCTATGCCTGGCAGCAACATGTGCAATTTCATGCCCCATCACAATTGCCAGTTCGTCATCCGTCTTAGCTACTTTCAGGAGTCCGGTGTAAACAGCCACTTTACCACCCGGCATTGCAAATGCATTGATCTGACTATCATCTTCAAAGACAACAAACTCCCAGTTAGCATTTGGAATATCCTCCTCTGCCACCTTAGCGATTCTTGCCCCTACCCGTTGTACTCTTCGATTATAGTCCGGATTTTTTGACACAGGTGTTTGTAGCTTGATCTGCTCAAACTGCGTAGCTGCCGCCGAAGCAAGCTGATCTTCCGAGACCATGGCTAGAGAAGACCGCCCTGTTTCCGGCACTGTATAACAGCCGCAGAACCACAGGGTAAGACCCATAAAGAAACCGTGTGACAAAAGCCTTTTTACCATACTAATCAAATGTTGATATCCTTAATCTAACAAAGCAATTCTGGTTAACGGTTTTTGCCAACAAAGCAAAGAATTTTAAAAACAGAACAAAGCCGACTCGTCATGTCAGGATCAAACAAACACATACAAAACAATCCCTGCTGAAAACAGAATTCCGTAACCAAGCACCACTTTTGCCGACCCCTGAAGCAAACTTAAAAACTCCCCGGCGCTCTCCGCTACCCCTAAACGCCACCCCAGAACAAACCCATAGCCAATAGGAACAAGGGCCAGCAGCACATAAACACCATACCCCTTAGCCCAAAAGTACAGAACAACCACGCCCGCCAGCAGAACCGACACCTGATACTGTATCTGTGCAAACCGACGCCCGAAACGAACGACCAAAGTACATTTTTGTGCTGCCCTATCCTCCTCCAGGTCACGATAATTATTCACAACCAGAAGATTATTTACTAAGACACCACACCCCATCCCGAGCAACAGAACATTAGACGAAAAAGTACCCGTCTGGACATAATAACTGCACCCAACAGCAACAAAACCAAAAAACAAAATAACAAACACATCGCCCAAACCATTATAAGCCAACGGATACGGCCCACCCGTATACAACCAGGCACAGGCCACACTCGCCACACCAACAACCAGCAGCCACCAACCACCAAAAGGAATCAGGCCAAGCCCCATACAAAACCCAAACGCCAGCACCAGAATCGTCACCCGCTTCATCGTCGCCGGTTTGACTAGCCCCGACGCAACAGCCCGCCGCGGGCCCAGACGCTTTTCCGTGTCAGTACCCTTAACACCATCCAGATAATCATTAGCAAAATTGGTTCCGACCTGTATCAGCAAAGCAAAAGCCAGACAAATGACCGCAGGCAGCCAATGAAAACAACCATCCACAAATGCCATACCCGACGCCAACAAAACCGGCACCAATGCTGCGGGCAAGGTCTTGGGCCGCGCCGCTTCAAACCATATGCTGAGAGAAAACATCTTTAAATCGGAATAAATACTTTGCCGACAAGCTAACTGGCAATTTCATAACGCCATAAACTAACTATCCATCATGTGCAAGTTCTGACATCTTCATGGTAGTGAGTTGAGGATTGAACATCAGTCACCGTATCATTTTAGTTGTTATCATGTCCAAGCAAAGTCCGCCATCAGCTAATCAGAATTCGACAGCTGGCGCTCGGTCTTTGAATAACGAAGCAATTCCTGTACGTATCGATAAGTGGCTCTGGTCAACGCGTGTGTACAAGACCAGAAACGATGCGGCTGATGCTTGTCGCGGTTCAGCAGTTCGCCTCAATGGAACGATTGCCAAACCGTCAGCCAAAGTCAGGATCGGTGATACGATAGTCGCCCGTACCAAAGTGCTGACTCGCACATTATACATTGTCGGGCTTACTGAAAAACGAGTTGGTGCGGCTCAACTGCCTGATTATTTTGAGGACAGAACACCGGAGGAAGCGTTTGAGATCGCCCGGGAAAAACGTGAAAATGCAAGAAATTTCAGCTATCGCGGTTCCGGACGTCCGTCTAAAAAAAACCGCCGTGACATTGAAAAGTTTAATAATCTGGAAGCTGATTTTTAAGGCTT
>JBNKZP010000006.1:0-24186 GCA_050301675.1 Puniceicoccaceae bacterium | reverse complement strand
GGTTTATTTCTGTATCGATCTTCTCGATAACATCGGCATCATGAACTACAGAGATACTACTTATGGTGTTGATGGAATCATATCGCATGCTGATCCGATTTTGGAATATGCAGAAGAGGCTTGCAAAAACTGTGTTTACGTAGGCTTGGAGGTTTTTCAGTACATGCCTACAGAAGTCTGGTTTCCATTTGGGCTTCCGCGCGAAGCATTTCATGAAGCGCTGAAGAACGGCGCAGCCAAGCTCAGTTATCTAAGTCGCATCAATGGCTTTCGAACTCAGTTGATTGATGATGGGGCAAATGTACACGTCGGCATTGAATTGCCATCCAACCCGGACGAAGCCACACAGAAAAAGATAAAAGAAACAGTTGTTGAAATAGCACGGTGCTTGGGGATCAAAAGTGAAAAAGAACTTAGCGAAAGAGATTGTAAGAAAATGATCATGTTAGTTAAAAAAGAAATCAGTAAAAACCCGGAATGGAGAGATTACGAACCAGCCGAAATTATAGACCCAGAAAGTTCCGAGGAGTATCCTGGTTTTAAAACCGTTAGTATCATGCTTGGTAAAACGACTTTTGCTGATGAAAGTTACGATGAACTGGAAGGACAGTTAAGGGCATCTGAACGCGAACTTGTTGATTATCCAGCTTATGCAGGAATTGCGATTCATTACTTTAAAGTGTTTGATGAAAAATTTCAGCAACAGAGAGCATCGACGAGTGCCCAAGACTGATCTCAAACGTTACATTACAAGTGATTAAGTTCTGCTTTTTAAATCTGCAGATTTAGCAGATTTAGACTTTTAATTGGTAGCGGTACATATTCGCTTTTCTTAAAGCAACTTCGCGGGCCAACTCTCGATTTTATGGCGGTTCTGATCAGCATATTCGCGTGTTTCTGTCTTATTGCACTGTGGTGGATCGTCACTAAAACAAAGAGCTTTCTCGGTGATTTGACTGTGGCTACACGCTCCAGGCAGCATCTGTTAACAAGTGAATCATCGGCTTTGCTGCAATGGATCGGCCTTGATGCATTGCTTGAGGAAACGAACAAATTAATTGATCGCCACAATGACTATGCCGATACGCAGATGGGCCGTTTAAAGCAATTGGAGGCCATCCTGGTATCTATTCAGGAAGCTGTGATTATCTTCAGCAAAAATCGAGAAATAGAGTATGCCAATGAGTCGGCCAGAAAATTATTTCGTCAGGGCGAGCAGTTAAAGGGACAGCGCCTCGAATCCGTTGTGCGCTCACCGAATTTGATAGACTATCTGAGTAAACATGCAAAATATCCTGACTATTCCTTGCAGCAATTGAGCCTGGAGCGAGAGGGTAAATTACTCTGGTTTGAGGTGTCCTGTACCAGTATTCGCGAAACAGGTGCAAGGGATGGTGTCTCAACACTTTTGGTATTGCACAATATCACACAGTTGAAGCAGTTAGAAGAACTCCGGAGAGAATTTGTCGCTAATGTATCTCACGAATTGCGCACACCAATTACTATTATCAAGGGATACACGGAAACACTGATAGAGGATGATGCAGCGTTGACAGTCGAGAAACGGGTGCGGTTTCTTGAAAAGATTGAGAAAAATACACAGCGTCTCCATTTGCTGGTTGAAGACTTGTTGTTGTTGTCACGACTGGAATCGAGGCCGGATCAGATTAAGCTTTCAGTTGAATCGTTACGACAATTGCTGGATGAGATCTTTGAGGATTACAATCCGCGACTGAACAAAGAAAGACAGCGGATGATATTGGTGTTTGATGAGCAAGTTGGTGAATTTGCGTTTGATCGTTTTCGCATTCAGCAAGTATTCGATAATTTGATTGAAAATGTGTTTAATTACGCGCCTGATTTTACCGAGATTCGTCTTGAAGTTGGCTATGACGCAGTAACAAACAGCGTTCGATGCACCGTTGCAGACGATGGCCCCGGAATACCGGAAAAGGATTTGCCGCATATTTTTCAACGCTTTTACCGAGTCGACAAAGGGCGTTCGCATGAAGGTGGCGGCACTGGCCTTGGTTTAAGTATTACGAAACACATTGTTCAGCAACACGGTGGAACGGTTTATGCTGAGAGCAAGCCGGGGCAGGGTACGTCCATTCACTTCAATCTGCCTTATGTGCAGACGGTTTTGTCTGAAAAAGCTAATCTGAAGTTGGTATAATCATCCGAGCGCTAATCACTGGATTTTTGTACTCTGCGGAATGGCTGAATCCACGCTGCAAAGGATGGAACCTGTCGGGTTTGAATCCAGAGTCGGCCCCGACCATGAAATCGGGTGACCAGACCTTCGCCGGAGAAAAACAAGGACTTGTAGCCACCAATGGATTCTACTTTGTAATCCAGTCCTTCAGTAAAGGCTACAACGTGGTTGTTATCAACGATATATTCACCATCAACATCAATTGAAATCATTGCGCCGTAAGTCGAGAAGAACAGATCTCCTTTGCCGGAACATTTTATCAGGAAAAGACCTTCACCGGAGAAGAAGCCTTTCATCAATCCCTGCCACTTGGTATTCAATTCTACTCCCGGTGAGGAAGCGACATAGCCTGAGTTCTGCAGATAAATTGTTTCATTATCGAGATAAACGTGTTCAATATCGCCAGTGCTGCCCGGTGCGGTCCCGATTTCACCAGGGCCATTTTCAGCGGTAAATTCATTGATAAAAAGT
This sequence comes from Puniceicoccaceae bacterium, assembly GCA_050301675.1. GTDB lineage: Bacteria > Verrucomicrobiota > Verrucomicrobiia > Opitutales > Coraliomargaritaceae > Lentimonas. The sequence continues at coordinate 21,500 of JBNKZP010000006.1, read as the reverse complement.
GATTCTCCGGTGATCAAACGACCCAGACCGCCTTTCATGCGGGTTTTCATTTTAAGGTTGGTGTCCATCATCGCCATTGCGGATGCTTCGACCTTGATTGTTTCGTTTGCTTTGAGCCGAACGGTTGCAAAGCCGAAGTCAGGTCTGGCGCTGAAGTCAAATTCGTAACCGTCCGGATGTGGTTCAATCGTTGGCATGACCGGGATTGCTATTTTTTGATGGGTTTGAGTTCTCGACCGAGTGCACGGCCAAATGCAGATGCGTTGTGCGACTGGCACCATACGGTTCCAGTTCCTTGAAAGCGGCAGACCAATCCCTCTCCACCCAGTATGGATGAGAGCCAACTTTTGCCAGCTTTGGAGAGCGAGAAATTCAGTGTCTCGTCAAAGGCGACAATATGGCCAGTATCGACGATATACTCACCATTTACGTGAATTGGATAAATGGCGCCAAAGGAGTTAACCAGCACTTTGCCTCGTCCGGATAGAGTTATCCAAAACAAACCTTCCTTGGCAAAGAGTGATTTGAAGCCCTGCCAGCCAATATCCATTTCAACGGAGTGCTCGCAGGCAACATAAGAGCCGCTTTGAACGATTATTCGGTCATTATTAAGTTCCAGAACTTTCATATCGCCGAAGAGTGTCGGTGATACCATGACGACCGCACCCTCCGAAGTTGCAGTAAAATGATTCAGAAAAAAGGACTCTTTACTCAACAGTCGCTTGAGGCCACTCATGATTCCGCCTTTTGACTTTTGGTGAGTGGTGGTTTTTACCGAAACATTGCTACTCATTGCGACCATGGCGCCGCCTTCTGCCACGAGAGTTTCTGCATTCTCCAGAGTTATATTAGCCGCTGCATTGCCGGGCCCGAGTATTTTTTCAATCTTCATGACCAGAGATTCAGTTCATCAGAAGAGTTTTGGGTTTAGCCATCCGACCAGACTGGGGACGCTTCGGGTCTGCAACCATATTTTTCCTTTACCTTCGACACGGGTGACCAGCCCTTCACCACTAAAAATACTGGAGAAAAGCCCACCCGCCATCTGCAGTTTTAACTTGAATTGAGGTTCGTAAGCTACCAGATGCGCAGTATCAACAATGAACTCCCCATCAATTTCTTTTTCGATCAAGCCGCCGTAAGCACCAAACCAGACAGATCCTTCACCCGAAACTGTAAGACGGAAAAAACCTTCGCGACTGATACCCGAGACAAATCCGGCCCACTGCAAGCCCAGCTTAACAAGGCTGGTGGAGGCAATATAGGCGCCTGGTTGCAAGCAAAGCATCTGACCTTGCAGGTCGATACATGCCATGTCTCCCGGGTTGCTCTGCGCTAATGTAATACTTCTGTTTTCGCTTTTCCTGTTAGTGAATTCGTTAATAAAAAGGGACTCTTTGCCAAGTAGCTTTTTACAAAGACCAGAAAGTAAGCCACCGTTCAATCGTGCTTTTAAATCCAAATCTGCCGCCATCGTTGCCATCGCATCAGACTCAGTGATGATCGACTCTCCCGGAGCCAGTTCAACATCGAGATAAGCAAATGAGGGTGAACCATGTATGTTTGCCTTCATTGGGCTCCGGGCGCCTCCTTTGTTTTGTAAAATAGCATTTGAAAAGCTTTCAGATCAAATTTGATTGAGTCGTAGGAATGGTTATTTTTTTTGTCAATCGCTTTTTGAAGTAATGCCATGCGTTCGCTGGTGGCTGGATGAGTGTTCAATATCGAAAGTGTATCTGAAACAGATCCAAGAGAGTTCTGTGCTTCTTTATCTTTGAGCTTTGCGAAAAATTCGTACAATCCGGATGGATTAATCCCTGCATCTTCCAGATAAGTAACGGCCAATAGATCAGCTTCACGTTCAAAATCTCGCGAAAATTGCTGCTGTAGTAAAAATGCACTATTCGATATAAATAAGGCGGCGACACCGGAAACATCTCCAAATAATCCGGAGATAACGATATACAAGCCGGCGCTTTCGAGAACCTTGCGGACACCATGTTGTCGCTCGACATGAGCAATCTCATGCGCGAGTACTCCCAGGATTTCCTCAGCTTTTGAAGCTCCTAAGATAAGCCCCGTATTAATAACGACATGTCCCCCTGGCAGAGCAAAGGCATTCAAGCTGGGATCCTGAACAATATAAAATTTGAAATCGTAACGGTCTGACGCGATCGAAGTAATCAGAGGCTTCACCAGGTGTTGTAACTGTTCCTCGACTTCAGCAGATTCAACAAAATCGTGCGATGCTTTGTACTGACGGATAAAATTTTCTCCAATCGAATCTTCAAAACCGGGTGGTAATCTTTTGGCAACAACGCCAACAACCGGATCCTTCAATAAATAGGCGCTACTTACGCCCACAAAAATGAGCGCACACACGGTCAATAACCAGACGCGTTTTTTGAACTGGCGGAGTTGAATCTCCTGCTTTTGTCTGCGAGCAATATGCTGAGACTTAAACTGTGGATCGTTCAGTATTTTTGCGTTTCTCGAGTAGATTGTTTGGTCGGGATGATTCGGATGTGAAAAGAAAACCAAACGATCCGCGGTTCCGCCCATTTTGATTTCGATACCATCCAGTGGCAACTGGAACGATAAATCCTCTGAGCGGAAAGTTACAACAGAACCGTCTGTAAAGATCATGCCACCGGCTTTGCCATTTGGCAAATCAGGATGAAATGCTCCGCCTTCGTACTCGCTGTTGAATGTTTTCATGAGATCAGTATATTCAAATAATTTACTTCACTTTAATTTCTAGTGTAACATTCTGAACTATAAATTGTAGCTTAAACATTTTCGACAAACAGTAATCAAATCATTCGGATCATGAAAAAACGTATCTGTAAAGCAATCGCACTGAGCATCTGTTCTACTTTACTAATAATCAATCATGCATTGGGCGAAGCTGATCAGGCCGCAAAGTCCAAGTGTCCCATGGACATGGGGCATGCAAAAGCAGGTCAGGCCAAATCCAATCAATATTGGTGGCCGGACCAACTAGATTTATCACCGCTTCGTGACCATGATGCCAGATCAAATCCTTATGGTGCAAACTTCGACTATGCGGAAGAATTTAAAAAGCTCGATCTGGAGGCAGTCAAAAAAGATATCGATGCGCTTCTGACAGATTCTCAGGAATGGTGGCCTGCTGATTTTGGTAATTATGGTCCTTTCTTCATTCGTATGTCCTGGCACAGCGCTGGCACTTACAGGACGCTGGATGGTCGCGGTGGCGCCGGGGGAGGTCAGCAGCGCTTCGATCCTTTGAACAGTTGGCCAGACAACGCTAATCTCGACAAAGCGCGTCGTTTACTGTGGCCGATCAAGCAAAAATATGGTCGTGCTCTGTCCTGGGCAGATTTAATTGTACTTGCCGGTAATGTTGCCCTTGAAAATATGGGGTTTGAAACCTATGGATTTGCCGGAGGTCGTCCTGATGACTGGGAGCCTGACATCGTTTATTGGGGGCCTGAAGTCGAAATGCTTGCGAGTGATCGTCATGAAAAAGACGGCGAACTGGAAAGACCTCTTGGAGCTACTCATATGGGGTTGATTTACGTAAATCCGGAAGGTCCGATGGGTAAGCCCGATCCGGCCGGATCAGCAAAAAATATTCGCGTCGCCTTTGATCGTATGGCGATGAATGACGAAGAGACAGTTGCTTTGATCGCCGGTGGGCACACTTTTGGAAAAATGCACGGCGCTCATAAACCTTCTGAATGTGTCGGCCCGGAACCAGCAGCTGCGCCGATTGAAGAACAGGGATTTGGCTGGAAAAACAAGTGTGGGAAAGGGCACTCGGAAGACACTGTTACAAGTGGTCTGGAAGGCGCATGGACCCAAGCGCCTACTCAGTGGTCAACACTCTATCTTCGCAATTTGTTGATGTTCGAATGGAAGCAGACAAAAAGTCCTGCCGGCGCTATCCAATGGATCCCCACTGATGAATCGCTGCAAACATCAGTCCCGGATGCTCATATCGAAGGTAAATTCAACCCACCGGTAATGACAACGGCCGACATTGCTCTAAAGGTAGACCCAGTCTATCGTGAGATTGCAGAACGTTTTCTGGCCAATCCGGATGAATTTCAGAAGGCATTTGCAAAGGCTTGGTACAAGTTAACACACCGCGATATGGGGCCAAAAGCACGACTTCTCGGGCCGGAAGTTCCTGAAGCTGAAATGATCTGGCAGGATCCTATTCCGGAAGTAGACTACGAGCTGATCACAGATTCAGATGTAGACGCATTGAAGGTCCTAATTTTGGAATCAGGCCTAAGCATTCCACAACTGGTTCGCACGGCCTGGGCATCTGCATCGACATTCCGTGCATCCGATATGCGCGGTGGTGCCAATGGGGCACGAATTGCTCTTGAACCTCAGAAGGACTGGGAAATAAACAATCCTGAAGAACTGGCTGAAATCCTGACTAAATTTAGAGACATTCAGTCTAACTATGATAAGAAAGTATCGCTTGCAGATTTGATCGTACTCGGTGGAGTTGCAGCGATTGAGAAAGCAGCTGAGGATGCCGGTAATCCAATTACAGTACCGTTCATACCCGGGCGTGCAGACACAACTCAGGATAAAACTGATGTTCAGTCCTTTGCTTTGCTGGAACCGCAAGCAGATGCATTCCGCAACTTCTTCGATGCGGACAGGAGCTACAAATCACCTACGGAAATGCTAGTGGACAAAGCAGATCAACTTAATCTGACTGTGCCGGAAATGACTGTTTTGATTGGTGGAATGCGTGCACTGGATGCCAATGCTGATAGCACAAAATATGGTGTTTTAACAAATCGTCCTGGCACACTGAGCAACGACTTTTTTATCAACCTGCTGGATATGTCCACTAAATGGCAAAAATCAGATGAAGACGGAATTTACGAAGGAGTTGACCGCCAAACAGGCGAAACGAAATATACGGCAACATCTGTAGATTTGATTTTTGGCTCAAACTCTGAATTGCGTGCTGTTGCTGAAGTATATGCCATGAGCGACTCGAAAGAGAAATTCGTTCAGGATTTCGTTAAAGCTTGGACAAAGGTGATGACCCTAGACCGTTTTGATATTTAACTGGCAGTAGTGCTACACACTTAATTACAAAGATCATATACATACTTTCCTTTGCTCGGGTGGTGTTCCGAGCCTCACTAGTGGGGCGACAAGAAACAATTGGCAGCGCTGCCAATTTTACCACCAGAGTTTGAATTGACAGCATGATCTACAAAGATCATGAACATACTTTCCTTTGCTCGGGTGGTGAAATTGGCAGACACGCCAGATTTAGGTTCTGGTGCCGTAAGGTGTGAGGGTTCAAGTCCCTCCCCGAGTACTTTGTTTTGGTTTGTCTGTAAATCGAGTAAGGCCAAAACCAGGTCTTCTGAAATCATGCCGCAATACCCAAACGCGAACGCGATTCTGACGGATATCATATAAAAAATGGTAGGGAAATCTTTCCAAATTGCACCGTCTCAGTCCAGTTGGATCAAAGTGAAAAAAGCGCGGATTCTCAGAAACCTTTGCCAAGCCAATTTTAAACTCAGCAAAGAAATCCTAACCTAATTGGAAAGAAATATCGTAATACTTCTTCAGGATTTCGTCTAAATCAACTTGAAGTCTTTTGTGAAATCTAATTTCCACGACTCAACCCATAAACCAACTTATCAAAAGTAATTAAAGCATCAGGGTTCTTATCCGCCTCAATGATTCTGTTTTTAACTTCTTCACCTGAAACATTATAAACAGGCGATTCCAAGCCATGAAATAACTGTGAGGCAAGTGAAGCTCTTTAAAAATCTAAATAAAGTTACATTGCCCACAGTCCAATATAAAAGTAAAAAAGCCTATACATTAGAAGCTTTCTGTATAAGTTAAACAGTTTTACAGGTGTATTTCGCGTCTACACCGAATAGTAATCGTTAATGCGATAATTTCTGATACGAAATTGCGCCATACAAATATAATTACGCCCGGACCGACCCAAATGCTTTACTGTACACGGGGCAGGCTTGATTTCTGAAACACAAACTCCTATGTCATTTGAACATCTCGGCCTTAAGGCTGAACTTATTCGTGCTGTATCCGAAAATGGATACGACACGCCCACACCGATACAAGCACAGGCAATTCCGCTGATTCTGGAAGGTCGTGATGTGATGGGGGGCGCACAAACCGGAACCGGCAAAACTGCCGGTTTCACCTTGCCACTTTTACAACGCTTAATGGCTGATAACAAGCCGCAGGGCCGTCGCGCGATTCGCGCACTGGTTCTTGCTCCGACACGAGAACTTGCCGCACAGGTGGGTGAAAGCGTAGAAACCTATGGCAAATATCTGCCGCTGAAATCGACCGTTATTTTTGGCGGTGTAAAAATCAATCCACAGATAAAAACGCTCTACTACGGCGTGGATATACTGATTGCGACTCCAGGCAGATTGCTGGATCACGTAAGCCAAAAAACCATCGATCTCTCGAGGGTCGATATTTTCGTACTCGACGAGGCGGATCGCATGTTGGACATGGGATTTATTCACGACATTCGCAAAGTAATCGCGTTATTGCCGAAGCAAAAACAAACGTTGCTATTCTCTGCTACCTTTTCCGATGAGATTAAAACGCTCGCAAATAATTTACTGGTATCACCAGCCTTAGTGGAAGTTGCACGCCGCAATGACACAGCAGAAAAGATAACGCAAGTCGTACACCTGGTAGACCGGAGCCGTAAGCGTGCGCTGTTGTCTCACCTTATCAATGAAAACAACTGGACACAGGTACTTGTGTTTACCCGTACCAAGCATGGCGCCAATCGTCTTTCAAAACAGCTGGATGGTGATGGTATCAGTGCGACCGCCATTCATGGCAACAAAAGCCAGGGAGCGCGCACCCGGGCATTGGCTGATTTTAAATCCGGAAAGATGCGCGTACTGGTTGCAACCGACATTGCTGCCCGCGGACTCGACATCGATCAGCTGCCTCATGTCGTAAATTTTGAATTACCCAATGTAGCGGAGGACTATGTGCATCGTATTGGCCGTACGGGTCGTGCGGGTAATGAAGGTGAAGCCGTATCACTTGTCTGCGTAGATGAACTGAAATTGCTGGCTGGTATTGAAAAACTCACCAAGCGTGAAATACCCAAAGCAATCATCGAAGGCTATGAGCCAGATCCAACAATTCAGGCAGAGTCCATCAATAATGGTCAAGGTAACCGATCCTCCAAAAAACGACCGGGAAACCGAAAATCATTCTCCTCACGTAGGGGCAGCAAAAGAAATACCAACTTTCGATCACGCAATTAGCCCGAATATCTTGTGAGATATCCAGGTTACTCCTCGAATTAATGAAAAAGATCGCCCTCTTTGCAGATGTACAAAATATCTATTACACCACCCGACAGGCCTACCGTCGCCAGTTTAACTATCGAAAGCTCTGGGACAAATTAAGTGCAGAAGGCGAGATTGTATGCGCAATCGCATACGCCATACATCGTGGGGATGAAAAACAATTCAAATTCCAAAGCGCACTTCAGAACATGGGTTTCACAGTGAAGCTGAAACCTTACATCCAACGTAGCGATGGGTCTGCAAAAGGAGACTGGGACGTGGGGATTACCATCGATGTCATGGAAAAAGCAAAGGATGTCGATAATGTCGTACTGTTATCAGGTGATGGTGACTTCGATTTACTGCTGGAAAAAGTCCAGCGGGATTATTCTGTTTATACCGAGGTATATGGTGTGCCGTCGCTCACGGCAAATTCTCTGATTGATTCAGCCAATGTGTATCATCCTATAGAAGAAAGCCTACTGCTCTAAAGATTTTCCTCGTTTGATTTCATGTTATGTATTGTAAACCATGAAAGAAGATATGAAAGAATTAGATGTAGTTGCCTTGCTTCATGATATTCCCGAGAAGTCGTTGGTTGCCGGACAAGTAGGTACTATCATTGAAATACTGGATGAAGGCGTATTTGAGGTAGAATTCAGTGACGACTTGGGCAAAGCCTATGCAATGCTTCCTTTTAAAAAAGAAGATTTAATACACCTTCATTACTCACCCGTTGCAGCATAGCAAAAAGACAACCCTTACAAATTCGTAAAACAACTCCATCGCTTTGTTGTTGCTTTAATCACTTAATCGTTAAAAGGAATGGTTCCTGAAGTAAGAGTGAGAAGTTTACTTAGGGATAAACAAGAACAAGCCTACAAGTTTGTTCATAATATGTAATCTTGCCTTAAAATTGATGCCGAAAGTTGGTGAATCTATTTTACTCGATAGCAGCATCATTATTGCGGTTTTGGATGTGGACTGTCGGACAGCGTAGCATTACGGACAAATACGTAAAAAGCTTGAGCAGAAAGGACGTCCGGTTCCAGAAAGCGATATCTGGATCGTAGCACTATCTTTGCAGTATAATTTAAAACTGTACGCTCGTGACCAACACTTGTAAAGAAATCGAGACTATAGATTTGTTCTAATGTCTATCTTTAAAAAATGAAAGGAAGATTCATCCGATTACTTTGCCAATGTTCTTAATCGTTGGGCTACATCTTCAAAAGCCAGGTAAAGGCTGGGAACCAGAATGAGGATAATGGCGGTTGCAAAGACGATACCAAAACCGAGAGAAATTGCCATTGGCACCAGATAGTCAGCTTGTTGTGAGGATTCCAGTATCAGCGGGGCAAGCCCGCCAAAGGTGGTCAGCGTGGTTAGGATAATGGGTCGAAAACGCCGTGTTCCGGCCAGACTGATCGCTTCGAAGGCAGATTCCCGATCGCGTCTGCGATTGGCATGGTCGATCATAATCAGCGAGTCATTAACAACGACCCCGGAGAGTGCAATCATCCCCATCAGACTGATCAATGACAGATCAAAGCCAAGTAGCATGTGTCCAATCACACTGCCAATTACGCCAAAGGGAATGGCAACCATTACAATAAGCGGCTGAAGGTAGCTACCAAATGCTACTGCGAGCAATGAATAGATGACTAGCATGGCAAGTGCAAAGCCTCCCCAGAGGGCGCGGGTAGATTCGCGCATGTCGGCCTGACTGCCTTGAAAGCTATACGTGAGCCCGGGATAGTTGGCTTGTAGTTTTGGAAGTTCTTCGCTTCGAATTGAGTCGATCACTCTGCCTATTTCACGTTTTGGTTCGACATCCATACTCACTGTGACAACACGGCGGCCATTGCGGCGATTGATGCTGCTGAATGCATCTGTTTCTTCGATTTTAACTACTTCGAGCAAGGGAACTTCGGTGCTATCGGGCGTGAAGATAACAATGTCTTCAAATGCGTGCAGCGACTCACGCTCTGATTTGGGTAACTTTACTCTAACTTCAATTTCATTGGTGCCACGTAGCTGACGTAGGGCGAGTGCGCCGAAAAAAGCATCTCGCACCTGTTGTCCGACAGCGTCGGCCGTCAAGCCGAGAAGGCGTCCTTCTGGCAGGAGTTTCATGTCGAGCTGTTTTTTGCCTTTGTTATAATTGTCACTGACATCGGCGGTTGCTTCATAGCGCTCCATAGTGTTGAAGAATTCCCGGCTCGCCGCTGCGAGAATATCAATGTCATTATGGCTCAGATCGACACTGATGTCTTGCCGCCAGCCACCCGGGCCACTTTCTGCTTCAAAGGTAATCTGGTCAACGCCTTCAATATCGCCAATCTCATTGCGCCAGAGTTGGATCACTTCGGTGGCAGTGGTGTTGTGTTGATCCGGCGGGCGCATCACAATCTCTACATCAATGAAGTTGTCACCGCGCACATTGGTTTTAATCCCTTCAGCCACTTTATAAAGATCGTGTTCGTCAAACATGCGTTGCGTGGCCCGAGTGATTTCCTCGGCAACACGGCCTGCCTGAGCAGGGGTGGTGCCAACGGGAAGGCGAACGCCAGCTTCGATTTCATCAGCTGCAACTTCGGGCATAAGAATCATTCCCATATGACCGCTGTAGCCATAGCCGCCGACAATGATGAAGAGAGCAATTGCGGCGCAGATGGTCACATAACGGTTACGCAGACAAAGTTCGAGAAAGCGTCTGTACTTCGTATTGACGAACAGACTAAAGCCTTTGGAAAACTGTTGCTGAAAATGATGTAGCTTCTCGGCGATCTTACTTTTGCTGCGCCGGGGAACATGTCCCAGGTGGGCTGGCAGGATGAAGAGCGCTTCAAACAGTGAGATAAGTAGTACGACAATAACCACCACCGGAATCGGCCACCAGAATTTTCCTGTTGTTCCTGGGATAAACAGCAGTGGGATGAAAGCGACGATATTAGTTAGGATACTAAAGATAACCGGGCTGGCAATGTCTTTAACTCCCAAGATCGCAGCGTTGAGCAAACTGTTTCCTTGTTGACGGAATTCGTAAATATTTTCACCAACCACGATGGCGTCATCGACAACAATCCCGAGCACTACCAGGAAGGCGAACATCGAGATCATGTTAATGCTCACTCCCACCATTGGCAGAAAGAGGATCCCACCGGTAAATGAAACTACCATGCCGGCCATAACCCAGAGAGCCAAGCGAAATTCCAAAAACACCGAGAGAATTACCAATACGATGACGACTGCCATCAGTCCGTTTTCGACCAGAATGGACAGCCGCTGGCGATAATCTTCAGCTGCGTTATTGTCGAGGCGTGTCTGTACATTTGCCGGAATGGAGGCTTCGAAGTCCTTAAGCGTCCGTTGTACGATCTCTGCGATTTTGAGTGGGCTTTGGTTGCCGACCCGAAAAACATTAATTTCGACAGAAGGCTGCTGGTTGAATTGTGAGTGGAATCCTGATTCCTCAAAACCGTCGGTGATTGTGGCAATATCAGACAGTTGGAGTATAGCGCCTGCCTCGCCGGTGAGTACTTCAATTGCACCAAACTGGTCAGCCCATTGTTTACGCTCGTTCATGCGCAGGAGAATTTCACCAGTTTCAGTTTCGATTGCACCGGCGGGGATGTCGTTGCTGGAGCGCTGAATCAGCGCTGCGATGTCGCCGAGCGTAATGCCGTATTTGCGTAGCACATCGCGAGGGATTTCCACATGTGTTACGTAATCGGGGACATTATTCAGTTCGACTTGAGTAATTCCTTCTTGGTTGAGCAGTAGCGTGCGAAGTTGTTCGCCAAGCTGCCTGAGTTCCCAGATGTCAACCTCGCCGAAAAGGCCAATCTGCATAACTTCTCGTTCCTGAATCTGCAAAATGACTTCCGGCTCCTCTATGTCATCGGGAAAGGTGCGAATGCGATTGACTGCTTGGTCGATGTCCTGAAACGCTTTCATCCGGTTGATTCCACTGACGAGTTCGATCTCAACGGTTCCGGAGCCTTCTCGCGCTGTGGACGTAATTTCCCGAATGCCCTGTACGCCGCGAATCGCTTCTTCAACCGGTTGCAGTATCCCTTGCTCGACTTCAGCGGGAGTTGCACCCGGATAGACGATACTGACGTTGACGATATCCAGTTCGAATCTTGGAAAGACCTCTTTCTGTATCTGGGCGGCGGTCCAGAAGCCGCCTGCGATCAACAGGAACATCAGCAGATTGGCAGCAATGGATTTGCGAGCCATCCACGCCAGCACGCCGCTTTGTTCATTTTTTGTCTGTTCTGCGGTGGAGTCTTGCATCAGTCATCTTTTCGGCGAAGTGTGGCTCCTTCAATGATGCTCGCAAGGTGTGTGGTAACAACTGCGTCACCGTCACTTAGCCCGGAGCGCACGTATGCATAGTCAGCATTCTGGAAGACGATGTCGAGCGTCCGAATCTGTAGCTTGTCTTCGGTGTCCATGACCCAGGTTGTATTGTTTTGCCGAAGATATCTGCGTTCCAGTCGAACGACATTTTCAAGCGGCTTGCCCTGGATGCTGACTTCGAGATATTCGCCAACGAGTAATGGTGGAACTGACGCGTTTGAAGCTTCCTTGGAGAGTGGGTCTTGAATCTCGATGACAACTCGGGCAAGGCGGGTATTTTCTTCAAGGGCGCCAATCAGGCGAAAAAGCTTGCCGGTGCGATATATCGGTTTGGGCCAGGTAGTGCGGTTGCGGAGCCGGACTTCTGCACCTTCGTGTGCTGAGTCCGGAAATTGCAAATAAGGAATCTTAGAAAGTGCAACAGTGGTGATGACCCAGTAGGTGTCGGTCCCGATCAGTTGGGCAAGTGGTTGCCCGATGGAGATCTGTGCTCCCAGATCTGCTGTGCGACGAATCAACTGAGCATCGAAGGGCACCTTTATTTGTGTGCGGTCGAGATCGAGTTGGGCTTGCTTAAGCGCGGCGGTTGCTGCATCCACCCGACTTCTGGCGGCGGCCAGTTGTGGTTTGCGCAAGATTAAAGTGGTGTTCTCGGGAGTTATTTCGGTCTCGAAGAGTGCAAGGTCTCTTTGGGCAATCGTTTGGCGGCCCATTTCCAGTTGCAATGCCGACTCTGCTTCCAATAGCTCGCTCTGTCTTAGTTGGAGCAGGTTTTCGTAGTCGGCAGCTTCGACTCTGACAGCGATGTCACCTTTATTCAGGAAGCCTCCCGGTACAAATTCCCTGTGGAGCCCGGCAATGCGTCCATTGACCTGAGAACTGAGTTGGATTTCCCTGGAAGGGGTGACAACTCCTGTCTCCACGATATGAGGATAGAATATTCCTGTGTTGACGGTAATGGTTTCCACCAGCATAGCTGACTTGCGGGTTGCCGATTCTTTTTGTGCTGTTGGTTCGGTTGAAAAAATCGCAAATACAATCAAGGCAGCTACGATAAGAATAGCGATGCAGATAAAAAGTGTTCGCTTCTTACTGAAATTTTTGGGCTGGCTGCTTTTTGATGAAACTGGATTACTCATGGTTTTGCAAGTATGTGGTCAATCAAGTAAAAAGTTGCATTTTTGAAGTAATGTTAAATAGATGCGCCAGATTTATATTAGTTAGTTTTCTACAATTGCGATATTATGATGTTTTTATCTACTTTTCCAAATCGATTCGGGTTACAGAATGGGAGCTAAGGTTTTTCATCTGAATTATATTAGGATTGTTTATTTATTTGTGTCTATTTGTGGAAATCTATGAATTACAATATTTAGAACACCTAGTTGCAATCAAGATGATCACTTACTTACAATCCGAGTCTCAGGATATGGCTGCAACAGGCCTTGCCGAAATTTACAATCCAGCAAGGTCTTATTTGCGTAAGCTGGATAGTTTTTTGCAGTCTCAAGTGTATAAGTTGGAGCCGGAAGTTCGGGATCATGTAAGCTATGTGTTCGGTCATAGTGGCAAGCGCTTGCGTCCCATGTTGGTTGCTTATAGTGGCTGGGAAGGACCGGCAGAAAATCGCGATGATAAACTGGTTGCACTGGGTGCGGTAATCGAGCTTGTACACCTGGCGACATTAGTTCACGACGATATATTGGACGAGGCCGATACACGTCATCGTCAGGACACGGCCGCGAAAAAGTATGGTCCTGCAGCTGCGGTACTTGTTGGCGATGTTTTGTTTTCTCAAGCACTCAAACTTGCTGCTGAATTCGATACGACAGAGGTCTGTCGAAATGTTGCGCAGGCTACCGTTCGCGTCTGTGCCGGTGAGATTGCGCAAACTTACCAACGTGGTGATGTAAACTATGACCGCAATTTTTACTTTCGGGTGATTCAACTAAAAACTGCTGAGTTATTTGAAGTTTCCTGTAGTCTTGGAGCAAAAGTTGCGGGCTACGGTAATGCTTTCAGTGAAGCGGCGGGGGTGTTTGGACGTCATGTCGGGATTGCTTATCAGATATTTGACGATCTGGTTGATCTCTATGCAGCGGAGTCACTGATTGGAAAAACTTTGGGTACGGATTTGAACAAGGGAAAATTTACTTTACCACTATTACTAATGCTTGAAAAGCTATCCGAAGTGGAGCGCGATAGTTTAATAAAGCGTTTTAAATCGGGCGATAAAACAGTTTTGCCCGAGTTCATGAAACGACTTCATGAGTTTCCTGTTTTTGAAGAAGTAGTAGATGTCTTTGAGGTAGAGCTTGCCAAGGCTACAGCGGCAATTACGCCTTTTTCTAAGCTGCCCCCATTTGAGCATTTGCAAAAGATCGTTGAACTCGTGCGAATTCAGCTTGGACGCATAGAACTTTAAGTCTAGATTTAGTGCCCCCTAAGCATTCAATGCTAAATTTTCTTTGGTTTCGGCTTTACCGGGTTAAGTGTATTTGATTCGCAGCAAATATTTTGCTATAGCGGCTCTTTGACGACCCAGAATTCTTTTATTCTATCCTGTTCGATTAAAACGCACCAATGGCCGTAAGACCAAAGTTCGCCATTCATGATCTTTTGTTTGTGTTGAGGCGGACCATTCTCTTGTAGAAGCTGCTTCAATGATCCAAGGTTTTTTCGAAGGATGACCATCTCTACAACACCATCCATCGCTAATACAACATTACTTTTCGAATCGCGATAGATCTCTCCAATGATGTTTTTTCCTGGCCAATTGAGAGTGAGTTTTTGCCAGTTGTGTAACGGATGTTCTGCTTGTTCGGATTGCCAGGCGTCAGAACCCGGTTGAATCGGCAGTGGTTTAGGAAATGTTGGTCTGTTCTTTGTGTCCGATTCGTTGATCGCTTCCAGACATTTTTCTATCACAGATGGATCTTCTAGCCGTTCACATAAAATGTGTGCAATCGGCCAGGGTAATTCGTCAATGTGTTTTGTTAGTTCTTGCCACTGAATTTCGGCAGAACGACCTCTATCCTCTAATAATCGTGCCCAGTTGTAATAAAAATAAGGAGGGAGGGCATCTGAGGGATGGTCGTTGGCTAAGTCGCTAAAAATTTCCTCTGCATACGACCAGGTATCGCTTCGTTGTCCTTCTTTGAATATGATTAAAGCACGCAGACTTTCTACTTCGTAATCATCAGATTGTAACCGTGGTGCTTTCTCTATTTTAGCTCGAGCCTCGTAGATTTCATCCAAATAGAAATATGCAACTGCTAAGTTGATATAACCGACTCTGTATTCAGGATCTTTTTTTATGGCAGTTTCCAGATAACTTACCGATTGTTCCAGGAAATCTTTTGCAATTTTAATTTGTTTGCGATCTCTGAATATAGGCGACACATTAAGCCGGTCGATAACTGTCTTATTGTCCAGTATACAAGGTAACCAATAATGATAGGCGAATGAAGGCGGCATTTTTTTTACAGCCATTTGAAGATAACAAACTCCTAAATTGTTAAACACTTCACGGCCTGGGAAAACTTTTTGAAATTCACGGAAGAAATAGATGGCATCCTGGTAGCGCCCGAAATGAGCGAGTCGCACTCCCATGTAAAAAAACTCCAGGGCATCAATTGATTGCTGTAAACGTATACGCAGAAGCTCTGTACGCTCAATAGATTCAGGATGTGTTTTGCTTGATTGGGTGTGTGTTTTCGCTACCCAATAACTCAAAAAATCATTTTCATGATTGAGCAGTACTTCAACCGGAAATCCCGCCATGGCTGCATATAAAAAGCCTTTGTCATCAGCCTTAAATTCGCTTTCTTTTACGTCATCGTAGTCACGCTCTATTTGTTCCAGGATCGAATCATTGATCTCTCCCGATAAAGCCTTTGATTGAATCAGGTGCTTTACTTCGCTGCTCCAGTAATCATCACTTGCCAGATGTGCTAGCTCATGACCAAGTACAAAGGCCAGTCGTGTGTTACCTTCTTCCTGGTTCAGTATATCTTTGTAAATAATATCCAACGCCTGCTGCGTCAGAATCAGATTGCCATCCGGCAGAACGAACGCTGGTGGTCCTGGCAGATCTTTAATAATAAATAATTCAGGTGAATCGCGATGATTTACCTCTGCTATGGGCCGAATTTTGGTAAATACATCATACACATGTGGCAAGGTTTCGGGATCTATACGACCTCCGAAGTTTTTGATATAAAATCCTACGTGATGGTTTGGATGTTCAAGGGCATGAGCAGATTGAAGCATGTTCCACAACAACAAAGTTGCTAATATAAATTTACTAAGTTTTTGGATAAGCCTCATTTTAAGATCTCAGCAAAAATAACATGAACATTCATAGTGCAGCAGAAACCTCACGATCAGGCGGTAAGATCACACGGAGACATGGGGACATGGAGATTTGTTTAGATTTGTCCATTGATGATTCTGCTAATACCATCCTTTATTAAAGCATTTCCAAAGTTAAGAAGATGTCCAAGTTTTAAATTGCCCAATCGCAAGTAGGTCAGCAATTGCTTCTTGTGAGCAGGACTTACTCTAGTAACGTCACGACATGAACACCATTGAGTACGATTTCATGACTACTGTCCTTAGCATGGAAGCCAGCTAGCTCCATCCCGAATAACAACATGCTCGTAGTCGCGATACTGATTTTGATTTCTTGCAAAAAGGCTTCAGTCCAATCCAGTTTAACGCTAGGAGTTTGTAGGAATACAGTTGCCCCATCGATAGGATCAATCGCGCCATAGCAATAGCTCAATTGGTACTTGTTTTGCCAGCGTTTGTGAGAACGCTTTCCTTTATAGCCAAGTAAATAAATATCTGTACAAATTTATCAGAATAGTTCACTCCCCAATCACATGCGATGTTCTGTAGATTTACGATGTTCTAAATCGCCGGAAAAATTTAAAAGAGATTTTAGTGACGCCCAGCTTCTGGGCGGATCTTATCTTTGCTCAGACGATTAACTACGTCCGGGAGTAGTTGGTGTTCGATGATATGAACTTTTTTCTCAAGTAGTTCCAATGTGTCGTCTTCATCGATTCGTACTGTTTTCTGATCAATTATTGGACCGGCATCCAGTTCCGGGGTAACCCAGTGAACCGTGCAGCCGGTTACTTTAACTCCGTGCTCGAAGGCTTGCCGAATCCCGTTCAATCCTGGAAAACTGGGCAACAGGCTCGGGTGTAAATTTATGATTCTACGTTCGAAGGCCTCGATGAACGGACGATCAATGATGCGCATAAAACCGGCGAGAACAATTAGTTTGGGTGAAAAAGTGGTAATTCGTTCAATGTAATTTTGCTCTGCCTGCTCGCTGAGCCTTGCATGCTTTTGTCCGGGATCAATGTAAATCGCGGGTACTTCAAACTTTTGCCCGAGTGCAAGTATTCCAGCGCCTTGGTTATCGCTGACAATTGCTGCTATCTTTGCATTGCCAAGCTGTTTGCTTGCTTCGGCTTTGAGAAGAGCTTCGGCATTGGTGCCGCGCCCGGAGCCAAGTATAACGATTGGATAAGCCATGAGAGAAACAAACTTTAAGCTGAAAATTTATTGGAAAAACTTTTTTGCTTTCTCAACAAAGGAGTCGCTCATGGGGTTTCCAGGGTCGCCGCAAGCGTCTGCAAATGCTTCCAGCTTCTCTTTCTGATCACTATTGAGCTTGGTGGGTACTTCAACCTGAACCTTCACAAGTAAATCGCCTTTGCCGCTGCCACGCAGATGGGGCACACCCTGGCCACGCAGGCGAAATGTGGTTCCAGACTGTGTTCCGGGTGGTATTTTAAGTGCACCTTTACCAAACAGGGTGGGAACTTTGATGGAGCCTCCGAGCGCTGCGAGCGTGAACTTGATTGGAATTTCGCAGAACAGGTTGTAGTCCCGACGTTCAAAGAGTTCGTGAGCCTTAACATGAATCACTATGTAAAGATCGCCAGCCGGGCCACCCATGTGACCGGCTTCGCCTTTGCCAGCCGATCGAAGCTTTGAGCCTGTCGCGACACCTGCCGGAATACGTACTTTGACGGTACTGGTTTCCATTTCGCGACCTTCGCCATGGCAATTGGTACAAGGCTTATCTATGGTGATTCCCTGCCCATGACAGGTTGGACAGACTTGTCGGAAACTAATAAAACCACGATTTGAGGATAGTTGTCCGCTGCCACCACAGGTTGGGCAGGTTTTACTTCCAGAGCCTGGCTCTGCTCCACTTCCACCGCAGCGTTTGCACGCAACGGGTCGTTTGTAACGAATTTCTTTTTCGCATCCTTTGACTGCTTCTTCCAGAGTAATTTCCAGATCATAGCGTAGATCTGAGCCTTGAGCAGCCCCTCCTCTGGATTGGCCACCACCACCACCTCCAAAGAATTCTTCAAAGATGCCGCCACCTTGACCACCAAAGGCCTCACGAAATATATCAAAGGGATCATGACCACCGCCGCGGCTGCCACCACCTCCCATTCCACCCTGAAATGCAGCATGACCATAACGATCGTACGCGGCTCTTTTTTCCGGGTCTTTCAAAATATCGTAGGCCGACGATATCTCCTTAAACTTTGCTTCAGCTTCTTTATCACCTGGGTTTTTGTCGGGATGATATTTGACTGCAAGCTTGCGGTACGCCTTCTTGAGTTCGTCAGCGGATGCATCACGGGCAACGCCAAGAGTTTGGTATAAATCTGCTTGCGACATTAGAATTAGGAAGTTTTTAGAAAGATGATTCGGATCCGCTGGATACGATTACGCTCGCGGCGCGAATAAGCTTTTCGTTCAATCGATAGCCGGCGCGTACGGTTTGCATGACTTTACCCTCTTCAATATCTTCAGAGGTCTGGTGCGAAATGCATTCGTGCAAATTAGGATCAAAGGGTTCGCCATCGGGTACGATTTCCTCAAGCCCTTGCTCCCGGAGCGAGCGTTTGAGTTGGTCGTCCACCATCTTAAAGCCGACTACGACATCTTTTGCTTCGGGATGATTTTCCGCAGCTTGTAGACCAAGCTTCATATTGTCCAGCACCGGCAGTAACGATTCGATAACGTTTGCTGCTGCGTTACGGATAATTTCTTGCTTTTCACGTGCGATTCGCTTGCGAAAATTTTCCAGATCAGCAACGGATCGTAGCCAGCGCGTTTTCATCTCTGCAGCTTCCTTTTCAGCTTTTTCCAGCGGTGTTTCTTCAACAGTGAATGCGTCATCAGGATTGGGTGCAGATGCATCATTGTCGGCATTTTCAGCAACTACCTCTTCAGCAGAGTCAGCCGCAGTTCCTTTAATCTCGGCTTCGCCGCTGGATTCTTCAAGTTCTTCGGATAATTTGGGATCTTTATCTGTCATTTTGGAAAAACAAATTAATGGTTCAGATGTTGGTTCATACTCCGTTCAATATTGAGATGAACAAGTGAATATGATTATTGTTCTGGGGAATTCAAGGGCGCAGTTGCTTTATCGGACAAATCACTTTTCGATTTGTTTCCCTATAATCAAAGCTTTAAAGCAAACAACGGTATCAGATCATAAATTGATCTGTTACCAGTATTTTAGCTTCAGTTTCCGCAACAAGTGAGAGTTCTGCAATATATGGCTGTAGATAATTCATACCGCTTTGAAGTATTTGTTCGGAAGCTTTATTACGCAACCTGCCTGAAACGACATGTATCAGGCGCGGTTGTTCATTTGAGGGAAATGAGAGGATATCGTCGCCGACAGCCAGATCAAATTTTCGGATGCGAAATTCTTTACAATCGGCAAGTATTTGTTCGCCAGCACTGTCCTTGATCAGTTCTGGCCCAGGCATATCAAACTTAATCGATTGCAGCGATTCGCTAATGTGCAGTTTTCGTGGAGTTCCATCCAGTCCCATACGATTCCAGTCATATACGCGATAGGTAGTATCGGAGTTCTGCTGAATTTCCAGGATTAGATTTCCCGAACTAATTGCATGTACACAACCACTTTCGACAAAAATGGAATCACCCCTGGCAGTAGGCAAAAACTTTACATAGTCCTCGACTTGTCCTTCAGCTAGCGCGCGCTCAAACACTTCTTTAGTGACTTCGGGACGTAATCCTGCGATAATCGCAGCGCCTTCGTCTGCATCTGCGATGTACCAGTTTTCAGTTTTTGGTTCACCGTTAAGTTTCCCGGCAATCTCTGCCGGTGGGTGTACCTGCAGACTCAGGCGTTCGCGACAGTCGAGCCATTTTACCAGAATGGGAAATGGTTTATTAGGGTCGCAGCCAGGACCTAGAATGTCGGCTCCATGAATTTCAAGCACTTCACGAAGCGTTTTACCTGCCAGCGGCCCATCTGCAACAATCGATTGTTCATCGGCACGATCAACAACTTCCCAGCTTTCACCGATTATTTTATCTTTTGGCAATGTGCGGCCCAATTTCGATTCAAAAGCCCGACCACCCCAAACTCGTTCCATGTATAAAGGGATAAATTCCAGGAGTTGCATTTTTTTCTTTTATAGAGGAGCTTTTTTGAAGTACTGAATTAGATCGTTTTGTTCTCGATTTCCATCAACACAAGTTTTTGATCATTAACCCGCATGACAAAAAAAACAAGTCAGAAAGTAGCCGTCAAAAAGATTGTATCGCAGCCTCGCAAAGCTGCAGTGCGTCCTTTTGCAGCATTGGTGTGTTTTTTCCTGGCGATATGCAGCCTCGTAGCAATTGGCGACTTTGACATATCGCAGTCACGCCAGCACACGACCGATCCGGAAACCAATCTGGTTGGCTTTCTTGGCGCAGAAGGCAGTTTTTGGGCTTTCTATTCAATCGGCATTGCTGCTTGGCTAGTGCCGGTCTGTCTGCTCTGGGCAGGTATTCGTTTTTCTACGCAACAGGAACCAGGCAAGCGTACGAGAAGTGCGATTGCTTCAGTAGTCTCTCTAGTGAGTGCATCCGGGCTGGCTGCCATGTTGGAAATTGAACAAGTACTGCAGACGCAGAACGGAATTTTTGAGCGCCAACTTCCAAATGAACTCGGCGGCTTCCTGGGTGACTTACTGGTGAAGTTTATTTTACAGCCTTACATCGGGTCGTTCGGAAGTTTTTTAATACTATTAATGGGGCTTTTTGCCGGTTTGGTAACTGTCTTTACCAACAACCTGGAACGGCTGCGAACAGCGATTCAGAATTTCTTCAAGCGATTCATCGAATCCCAGGCTAAGGCCAGAGAACGGCGTAAGGCTTTGCGTGAGCAACGCCGTGAAGCCAGGCGCCAAGTTAAAGCAGAAATGGCGATCGCAAAAGAACAGCTTAAGGCAGAACGCACGATGGCCAAAGCAAATAAAATTAAGCAGCCCGAAAAAGACAGTGATCCGGAAGTTGCAGTTGGAGGGCGTTCGGCACTGCTACCTTCCTCGATAAGCTCACCTCCCGGGTTAAAGCATGGCAAAGCTGCTCCGCAGTTTGTACAGACTGAACAACCCGAACCCGAAGCACAGGCAGCGCCCGCCAAACCGGCGAAACCTAAATTTGATCCGTCCATGATCAAAGTCGTTGCGGAAGAAAAGACAGAGCGTGCGACCGTAAATATTCCAGAGCGCCGGGGAGACTACATCTTTCCACCAATTGATCTCCTGGCCAGGCCCAATCCAAGACAGTCCATGCAAAGTGAAGACCATGCCAGTACGATGGAAGCCCTGGTGCGTACTTTGGACGAATTTGGCGTAAAAGTAATTCCGGGCGAGATTCATACCGGTCCGGTAATTACTCGCTACGAAGTGAAGCCTGCGCCAGGCGTGCGCGTCGAGAAAATTGTCAATC
>JBNKZP010000005.1:0-25091 GCA_050301675.1 Puniceicoccaceae bacterium | reverse complement strand
TTGCTAAACATGCACGAATTTTAAAAGTAAGGTACTAAATGATACGGCTATCTCGCCCAGTTCAAAGTCGCCAGTTTCTGGCACGCAGGATTTCTGTCTCCGGGGCATCGTCTGCGTAACGTGTCGGATCTTTGATAGCCGCCAGGTCGAAGGCTTCACGACGTTCAATACAAGTTCCACAACGGCCGCAATGAACCGAGTTGCCCTTGTAGCAGGACCAGGTTTTTTCGAATGGGACATTAAGTTCCGCTCCACAGCGAACGATATCTGCCTTTGTCCAATCGACAAAGGGTCGAATCAACTCTATTGTTTTCCAATCGCACAAACGAATCGCCTTTGCCATCGCATCAGCAAATTCTTTACGACAATCCGGGTAGATAGCATGATCTCCGCTATGTGCCGCATAAGCAACTTTTTCAGCGCCGATGGAAAGCGCATAGGCTGTTGCAATTGAAAGCAGAATCATATTTCGGTTGGGAACAACAGTGGATTTCATGGAATCTTCCGTATAGTGCCCCTCGGCAACTTCAATCTCGGGCGATGTCAGGCTGCTGCCGGCAAGCAGTGGTTGGATCGAAGAAAGGTCCGCGATTTCATGAGTCACATTGCTTAGACGACAGATTTCCTCAGCGTGAACGAGTTCGCACTGATGTCGTTGACCATAATTAATTGAAAGAGCATGCACACTATGACCTTCCACTTGAAGGTGGTACAAAAGTACCGTAGAGTCGAGCCCTCCTGAATATATTAGGACTGTTTTCATCAATTGAGTGATCTTCGGTTCTCGTCGCTACTCTGCAAATCAAAAAACCCACTGAACACCGATACCACCGTTCAGAAAGTCTATCAATTGCGCATCTCCCGGCATACCAGGATCTCGGTCAATTGTCCAACTTTGTGCCAGTCGTACCATGATGGAAATGGCATCGGACAATTGATAGGTCGATTGCAATGTCAGCGCAAAATGATTCGCGCCATTATGTCCATCGCTGATATACCCCTGATTAATACCGAATGTACCCGTGCCGGAAAAACTTAAAGCTTCAGTGAGAATGAAATTTTTTAAAACTGAAATTTCTACAAAAAAACCATCGGCCACAAAAGAATAGTATGCATCCACTGCAGCTTGAAGCTCAACGGGTAAATCTGAAACAGACAGACCTGCGTAGACTTCATCATCGTTTAAATTGTCGGAGGGAAATTGCAAGTGTCTGTATCCAACATACACTGCGTAGTTGTTAAAAGTTTGGTTGATTACAAACATGTATTGTAATTCATCATAAGATTGGTTGGGTGAGGTTGCATACCAGATTTCATTGCGAAGAAATTTCCAGCTAGCTTGAACATGACTGATGATCAGTGAGTCACCATCAAGAACATCCCTACCTTCGGAGAAATAATGACTTTCCCATCCATTGTAAACGGATGTACTAATCGGCTCTGTAAATTGAGGTATGTTTATCGCAAATGTATCTGCAAGATTATCACTTTTTGATTGGTGGGGGCTGATGATAAGCAGTAACAACACAAGAGGTAATAATCGGACCTGACATAACCGGAACAAAAATGAATGTTGCACGTCAAACATCCGATACTGCTAAACTTACGCTAAACATGAAAGGACTTAAATCGTAAGGTAATAATGTGATTGCTTATTAAAAAAATACTCACTGAGATGAAACAATATAGACGTCTTGACAAGGTGTAATTGCTTTATAGTTTTGCATCAATCAATTCAACCCAGCAAGATTATCCATAGCGGGCATTTGTCCGCTTTTTTATTTTATATACAATGAGTAACGAAATATTGTCAGTTTTAGAGTACATGGAAAAAGAAAAAGGCATCAATCGTAATGATATGATTAGTGCCATTTCCGCTGCTATTGCTGATGCTGCTCAAAGAGGAATCAATGCAGACCAGGAAATTCGCGTTGAAATCAATCCCAGAACGGGCGCTTTAAAGGCATGGTCCATTCTCAATGTGGTCGACTCAGTTGGTGATGCTTCCACTGAAATTCACATTGAAAAAGCTCGCCAGATCGACGCAGATGCTCAGGTCGGCGGCACTATTGAAAAGGAAATTGATCCAGCTTACTTGGGCCGTATCGCTGCCCAGACTGCTCGTCAGGCAATCATGCAACGCATTCGCCAATTTGAGAAAGATCGTATTTATGACGATTATAAAGACGTAGTTGGCGATATCGTAACTGGAACTGTACGCCGTCGTGAGCGAGGTGACCTGATTGTTGATTTAGGCAAAGCAGAAGCAATCCTCCCTCCACGTGAGCGCGTGCCTGGTGAAGATTATGCGCCGGGCGAGAGCATTCGCTGCCTGCTTCTTAAAATCGAGCAGACTAACCGCGGTCCTGATATTATTCTGTCACGTGCCAACATTAATTTTGTACGACGGCTGATTGAACTCGAAGTAACAGAAATCGCGGATGGTACAGTAACACTTGAAGCCATGTCTCGTGAACCAGGTTATCGCACTAAAATAGCTGTCAATAGTACAGATCCTAAAGTAGATCCCGTAGGAGCTTGTGTCGGCGCACGTGGTGCCCGCGTCAAAACAATCGTTCGTGAACTGGGCGGCGAGAAAATTGATATCATACGCTATTACAGCGACCCTGTTCGACTTCTTGAAGAAGCGCTTAAACCTGCAGTGCCCAAAAACATTAAGGTGGTCGAAGCAGATCGGCGCATACACTTTGAAGTAGCTGAAGAAGATCTTTCGATTGCGATCGGGCGCCGTGGTTATAATGCAAAACTTACATCGCGACTGATTGGTTGGAAACTCGACATTGCTAAAGAAGAAAAAGAAGTGGCCGGATTTGACGAAAAAGTTGCCAAAGCCACAGAAGGTATCAACATGATACCTGGTATCGAAATGGCTATCGCCGAGCGCCTCGTCTCCATCGGTTTGATCAGTCCCGAAGCCTTTGAAGGTGTTTCTGCAGATGATCTTGTGGACGCTGGATTTAGTAAGGAAGAAGCCAGTGACGTACTGTCAAAAGTAGAAGCTTACACTGGAAAAAATGCCTGATGCAGGTATCACAGATGATCTTTACAACTGCTAAAGTATATAACCTCTAAGTACATAATCTCTAAATATTTAATATAAACTCATCCATGAGTGTTCGTATACATCAACTCGCAAAAAAAATCGATATGGAGAACAAAGAGCTTCTCGAGCTTCTTCAAAGTCGCGGGTTTGAAGTGAAAAGTGTCTCCAGTACAATCGATAACATATCTGCAGAATCGCTCATTAAGGAATTTTTGTCCGATGACAAAGACGATAAACCGTCCAAAAATACAGCAAAAGCCTCTCAGAAAGAAAAAAAGCAGGCATCACCACCAGTCTTGCCTAAAAATGCTATCGTCAAGAGCGCCGATGAAATAAAGCGTGAGCGTGAAGCTTCATCGGAGAAAAACGATTCAAAAAGCACGACACCACCTCCAAAACCAGAAACTCCCAAAACGTCGGTATCGGCGACCAAGACTCCGCCCAGCGCACCAAGTTTACGTCAGGCACCATCTGTTTCAGATACATCGGTTGGAAAAGATCCTTCTACACCGCCTGCACCACCGCCCTTGGCAAAAACTTCAGGAACAACGCCACCCAACCTCTCGGTACCGCCTAAGGCCCCTCAGGTAGCTAAACAAAAAACAGATGTGTCAGAGACACCATCCGCCTCAGAGGTGTCCGAAGAATCGACAGCGACCCAATCTTCCGATGGTGAAAAACGCGTTATCCACTCCAAACCTCCGATAGTTGTACGCGACTTTGCAGCGGAAATCGGCTTAAAACCCTTTAAGCTGATTTCTGAGTTGATGGAGATGGGTATCTTTGCCTCAATGAATCAGACCATTGACGAAGGAGTTGCAGATCAACTTGCAAAGCGTCACGGATTTACCTTGGAAATCCATCACCGCGGTGAAACTCAGAATGACCCAGTCTCTGAGAAAAAGAAAAAAGAAAAGATTTCCGACGATGATCCACGCTTCCTAAAGCCACGTCCACCAATCGTTTGTATATTAGGACATGTGGATCATGGTAAAACGACGTTACTAGACACGATTCGAAAGACCACCGTTACTTCAGATGAAGCCGGAGGCATCACTCAACACATAGGAGCCTACCAGATAGAGCACGACAAAAGAAAAATCACCTTTTTAGATACACCCGGACATGCCGCCTTCTCGAAGATGCGTTCGCGTGGCGCCAGCGTAACTGATATAGCCGTGCTTGTAATTGCAGCAGACGACGCTTTTAAACCTCAGACTGAAGAAGCTCTTCGCTTTGCCCAAGAGGCGAATAATTCCATTATTGTCGCGATAAATAAAATTGATGCCAAAGGCGCCAATGTCGATCGCGTAAAGCAGCAGATGCAAGAGAAAGGAATTGCATCGGAGGATTGGGGTGGTGAAACAATCGCAGTCGAAGTTTCAGCTTTGCAGGGTACCAATATTAATGAATTACTGGATATGATTCTGCTCCAGGCCGAAGTACTGGAGCTCAAAGCAAATCCGGATTGTCCACCCGCAGGTAGAATTATCGAAGCACAGATTGAAGAAGGTCGTGGAGCAACGGCATCAGTAATCGTAGAAAGAGGGACTTTGAAGAAAGGTGATGTGATTATCTGCGGCGAAGCCTATTGTAAGGTAAGATCAATCATGGACGAGAATGGCAAAGTGCTCAAAGAAGCAACTCCGGCAACTCCGGCAAAAGTGATTGGTTGGTCTGAAGTTCCGGCAAGCGGTGGAGAATTTTCTGCACTCAAAAATGAAAAAGTAGCCAAAAAAGCCGCTACAGAAGCAACCGCTAAACGTAAGCTTGAAGAAAATGCGACGCCGGACAAGACCGCCAAACAAGAAGCCAGAAAGGTTACTGTTGAAGACCTATTTGCGGCAATCGCTCAGCAAAAAAAGAAATGTCTGAATGTAATTGTGAAATCGGACGTACACGGTTCTACGGAAGCGCTGGTAAGTAGCCTTGAGGAAATCAATAGTGATAAGGTTGACATACGCATTATCAGTAAAGGTGTCGGCCACATTAGCAAGAACGACGTTGCACTAGCGGGTGCAAGTGAGGAAGATGTTACAATCGTCGGTTTTAACGTCAGGCTCGACAATGGTGTGCAAAGCCAGGCGAAACACCATAATGTGCGCATTATACGACACGATATTATTTATGAGTTAATTGATCAGGTGAAAGAATGCATGGCAGAACTACTCGAACCTGAACAAAGAGAGAAAAAACTTGGAGTCGCCGAAGTTCGACAAGTCTTCAATATCAGCAAGCATCGAAAGGTTGCTGGTTGCATGGTTACAGAAGGCACTATTAATCGTATGTGTAAGGCTCGTCTTGTGCGCGAAGGAAAACTCATCCACGAAGGTAAAATAGATACCTTGAAGCGCTTTAAAGACGATGTTAAAGAAGTGCGTGCAGGATTTGAGTGCGGTATTAATGTCGATGGCTATGATGATTATCAGGAAGGTGATACGATCGAATGTATCGAAATTGAAAAAATTCGACCTTCCCTGTAATTCCGGTGACATCAGTATTTTAATGAATTCCCTGCCAATCAGCTAATTTCCCGAACACCTATATTTCTTAAATAATGCCAAATCGAGTTACCCGTGTAAATGGACTACTACAGCGCGAGATTGGCGAGCAACTGCGTCGTCATTTCGGTGGCAGTGAATCTGTTCGAATAACTATCAGCGAAGTAGACACTTCTTCCGATTTACGCCGTTGCAATATCTATTATTCCGTAATTGGAGATGCACAGGCAGTCGTTGAATCAGAAGCTTTTTTTCGTCGTATCGGCAAAGAGTTACGCGAACGTGTCATGAAACGTGTAGTGCTAAAATATTTTCCACGATTTGAATTTATCTACGACCCGTCTATGGAACGAGGAGCAAAACTAGTCGAAATGTTAGACCAAATAGACAATGAGGACAGATAATATTAGTTATTTCCCAGAGGAAAGTATCCTTTTTGCTCAGAGTATTGAACGTTTAAAAGGAAAGCAAGTGGCAGTATGTAGCCATTTGCGTCCCGATGGCGATTGCATTGGTTCAACGATAGCCACAGTACGCACAATGAACCAATTAGGCATCAGTGCCTTGGGTCTGAATCAGGACAAAGTACCTGCAAATTTAAAAACCTTTGTTGCTGATACACCTTTATTTCTTGCAGCGGATTTCCAGCCAGAAGAACAAGTCGCAGTGACTGTTGATTGTGCCGACAAAAAACGTATCGGAGATCGCCTGGTGAGTTTATTTCCCGAAGTGGCGCTCAACATCGACCATCACATCTCCAACAAAGCGTACGCCCTGGAGAATCTGATTGTCTCTGACTCATCTGCGACTGCAGAAATACTTGCCGGGATTTTCATGGACCTCGGCTACAAAATAGATGCAGTAACCGCCCAGGCGCTGTATGTTGGCATCGCAACAGATACCGGACAATTTCGCTTCCCTTCGACAACGACCAAAACATTCGAAATAGTTCGACGCCTCTGTGAATACGGTGCCAATCCTGCAGAAGCAGCCCTGGAACTCTATGAGCGTGAAAGTTTTGCAAAAATAAAGCTGCTTCAAGAGTTTTTGAAGACGCTCAGTATGGAGTTTGAAAATCGTGTCTGTGTAGGGCTTCTGGAACCAGGTGTCTATCAAAAGACCGGAGCAAACACCGAAGACTCCGAAGGTCTGGTTGATTATACACGCTGCATTGCCGGAGTCGAGATTGGCGTATTAATCGAGGAGCGTGACGGAGCCATCAAAACAAGCTTACGTGCTAAAGATCCATACTACCGCGTTGATTTGGTCGCAAAACGTTTTAGTGGTGGCGGACATGCCTGCGCTGCCGGTCTTAATATTGACCAAAGTTCAATCAAAGAATTTTACCCACAATTAATAGATGCTTTGCAGGAACACTTCCACACGCTCAAGAAAACTTAAATCGTCCGATTATCAAAAGTAGTTCTGATGCCTCAACCTATCAATAACGATCTCGCCGGAATTCTTCTAGTCGATAAACCACAGGGAATTACCTCGCACGATGTTGTCGCCAAGATGCGTCGCGTCCTTCAAATGAAAAAAATTGGCCACGCAGGAACACTTGATCCCATGGCTACCGGATTGTTGTTGATTCTCGTTGGCAAGGCAACGAAGACGTCGCAGTACCTGATGAGCCTGGACAAAGAATATATCGGCACCATTAAGCTAGGAGAAACTACTGATTCACAGGATGCCGATGGTGAAATTTTGGTGACAAAACCAGTACCCGATTTAAAAGAAACTGATGTTGCCAAGACCATGCAGGAATTTTTGGGCGATCAGTATCAAACCCCGCCCATGTTCTCTGCAAAAAAAATAAATGGGCAGAAACTTTACAACCTTGCTCGCAAAGGCAAAGAAGTTGAGCGTGAACCGCGTTTTATTCACATAAGTCGTTACGAAATTACAAAGTTCGCGTTGCCCGAAATATCATTCATTGTCCGTAGCAGTAAAGGTGCTTATATTCGTACTTTGGCTCACGATCTGGGCGAACGTCTCGGCTGCGGCGGTCATTTATCTGCCTTGCGGCGAACAGCAGTTGGACAGTTTCGGGCGGAAGCATCGAGCACGATAGAAACAATAGAGTCAATGCCATCGTCCGAACTACGACGTAAACTAATACCTGTCACACAGGCCGTACCGAGCCATGCGTTGTAATACCGAATGATAGAATACTTTCACACCTTTTAAATTTGGTAAAAGTCATTACACGTACTCAGAAATTCCTGTAACTTATACTTTCTAAGATTGCAGCGCATCCAGTCCAAAGCAGTCTGAACTGCGTATGCCTTTACATCCAGGCGCCCGCCCATGTAGTGAACTGTCTTACACCAGGCGCCGACAGGTGAATGGTAACCAAAATGAATCGTCCCGACTGGATTCTTCTCATTCCCTCCGGCAGGCCCCGCAAAACCGGTCACGCTCAATCCATAATCTGCCGAAAGACGCTCTGCTGCACCCGATGCCATCGCCACAGCGCACTCAGAACTGACTGCACCATGCTGCTCAAGCAATGATTCAGGCACACCCAACAAGGCGACTTTGACATCATCTGTATAACTGACTATACCTCCTGCAAAGACACTGGAAACCCCGGGAATGTCTGTAAACGCCCCTGCCAGAGAACCACCGGTGCACGATTCGGCAATCGCAACAGTCCGGTCAAGTGCTCTTAATTCGTGGTAAACCACCTGCGCGAGAGAACAGTGACCGTAACAGACAAAATTTTCTCCAAATAACTTATGCACTTCCTGTGCAATCAATTTCAATTGCTTTGTTGTCAACGAACCATCACGGTTGCTTAGCCGGATGTCGACCAATCCATAATGCACGCAATAAGCAACTCCGAGCCCTTGGTGTTTATTAATGATCGGCTGCATGATTTGCTCTACCGCCGACTCTCCCATCCCGAAAGTACGCACTTGAACATAAGCATCCTGCTCATTTGCAATTTTCTGTTCTTTCAAAAAGGGTAAAACCTGTTCTTCGAACATGGGTTTTAACTCGTGTGTCGGGCCCGGAAGCATGATCAAAGTTTTTCCAGCTTTCTGGTAAATCAGTCCGGGAGCTGTTCCCACTTTGTTATATAAAACCCGACTCCCTTCGAGAGAGTGACACTGCTTTATATGATGTTTCCCCATCGTACGACCGAGGGCAGCAAACCAATCCTGAATCGTCGCCTCAATTTTAGGATCAAAGACTAAGCGCACACCCAGCGCCCGCGCTATCGTTTCGCGAGTTAAATCATCAGCAGTTGGCCCAAGTCCTCCTGTAGTGATTACTATATCTGATTGTTTCCACGCCTCGCTGAATCCATGTTCTATCTCTGCAATATCATCCCTGAGCACACGGCTGCGAGCAACGGATATACCTTGGCGTGCCAACTGGTCGCCCAGATAGGTGAGATGCGTATTTTCACGAATGCCAACGAGTAGCTCGTCTCCAAAATTAACGACTTCGACTGAATATGATTTCGACATGAACTATTTAAATAAAGCAAAGGGCAGTTTGATTTGTCTGATAAAAACATTTTATGCTATACCAAATTTAAAAAAATGCCAGAAGCAGAACCTATAAATTTAAAGGAAAAAGTCCGGAGTATCCCTCATAAGCCAGGCGTTTACCTGATGAAGGATCGTCTCGGACAAATAATTTATGTAGGTAAAGCAAAGGATTTGAAAAAGCGTGTGTCTACATACTTTCAAGCCTCACGCAAGCTAATGATTTCGCAACCCAAAGTACAGGCAATGATCGATCTCATTTACGATTTCGATCTGATGATTGTAAATTCCGAAGCCGAAGCACTACTGCTGGAAGGTCAACTCATCAAGCGTTATAAGCCGCGCTACAATACAGTATTTACCGATGACAAAAACTTTCTCCTGGTACGTGTCGACCCGCGCGAAGCACTGCCTCGATTTCGACTCACACGCAACCGTACCGATCAGCAATCACGATACTTCGGACCTTTTGCACGCGCGACACAGTTGCGCAAAACACTGGCTGAACTACGTAGCAAATTCGGTATTCTACTCGGGGATGCAAATCCTGTAAAAATCGGAGACAATCATTGGCGGCTATACGATGACGCACGTGCGGAACTCTACGACCACCCAAATGAAATCAGCACCCAGGAATATCTCGATCGCGTTGAGTCAGCCTGTGCTTTTCTCGAAGGACAGACACGAGACTGGCTCACAGAACTCAAAACCGAAATGCAAGCCTGCGCCGAAGCACGTAATTACGAAAAAGCAGCACAACTGCGTGACCGTATCAGCGCACTCAAGCTGACAATCGCCCGCACCCGTAAATTTGAACGCACACTCTACGATCCAACTCCGAAAAGCGAAATCCTGGAAATACTTAAGAAAAAGCTGCAACTAACAAAAGTCCCTGAACATATGGAATGTTTTGATATTTCACACATCTCGGGCAGCTTTTGCGTAGCCTCTATGGTAGTCTTTACAAACGGAAAACCAAATCGCAGACAATATCGTCGCTATAAAATCAAATCCTTTATCGGCAACGATGACTTTCGCGCGATGCAAGAAGTCGTGGGTCGCCGCTATCGCCGGCTGAAAGACGAGCAAAAGCCCTTTCCGGACCTGATCGTTATTGATGGTGGCGCCGGTCAAGTCAGCGCCGCCCTGAAAGCATTTCTGGAACAGGGACTTGAACCACCGGAACTGATAGGACTCGCCAAAAAGAAGGAGACTATTATTTTTAGCGATGGATCTGATCCGCTCAATTTATCGCACCACGATCCTGCGCTGCGCATGCTGCAGCATCTTCGTGACGAAGCGCATAATTTCGCCAATCGCTTCAATGCCGATTTACGCAGTGAAAAATTACGCGAATCCATACTGGACGATTTCAAAGGTCTTGGCCCCACCAAACGATCCGCGCTACTAAAACATTTCGGTTCTCTTAAGAAACTACGTAGTGCTAGCACCGAAGCGATTGCTCAGGTCGAAGGCATCGGTTCCAAAACAGCCGAACGATTGATCGCTTTTCTAAACGAAAAAAAATAGTAATGCAGACTTTTATGAGAAATATTTTGCCCGATTGAAAACTGCTGTATTTACACTTAGATACTATGTCGAAGAACGAAATTTCCGCCCCTATCGAATTGATCGAAGACATTATCCTGACGTTACGCGGTCAGCGAGTGATGCTTGATCGCGACCTTGCTGCACTCTATGGGGTGAGCACCAAAGTATTCAACCAGGCGGTCAAGCGTAACGAGAGCAAGTTTCCGTCAGACTTTCGTTTCCAATTATCCAAAGAGGAAAAGCAAGAGGTGGTCACAACTTGTGACCACCTTCAAAGCCTCAAATACTCACCTGTTTTGCCTTATGCATTTACCGAACACGGGGCTTTGATGGCAGCCAATGTGCTTAACTCCGAACAGGCAAACTCAATGAGTGTTTACATCATACGCGCCTTTGTCCGGTTGCGTGAAACGATTCTTGGCAATAGCAAACTAGCCGTGAAACTGGCAGAAGTAGAGAAGCGTCTGAATCGTCATGACGAGACTATCAACGCGCTGGTCAATGCGATTGAGTGCCTGCTAGACGAACCGGAAGCGAAGACCAAGAAAAAACGTCGTATGGGCTTCGTGGCCGAAAGCGATTAAAGATTTTCATTCTTTTAGCTGCCCTTGTTGTTTTACTAAATAAGCTTTAGCCGTATGAAAAGCACGAAAAACCCAGTTTTTCTAATCAGTAAACACGCTATCTGGGCACTTATTGTAATATCTGTTTTTATCCACGGTCACCTTCTGGCAGTACAAAATTTTAGGGTTATTGAACGGAAGATTGTGGGCGGAAATGAATTTTATCTGAGTCAAATAATGAAAGGCGTCGAACTGTATAATGATTCACAGCATCGTCTTAGCATAGTGTCTGAAAATCAAAGCAACTATCCCGTACCCCAAAGTGGCTGCGGACCCACTGCGATGCTTAGTATCTTAATGTGGTATGAAGATTACGGTATTATTAAATCTCTCAATCGCGATATGACCCTGCGACATTATAAACTTAGTTTATTCAGAGAGATTGATAATCATCTCATGAGGCAGGCCGGAGTAAATCGAACAGAAAACATCGGGGTAAGAAACTTGGATATTGCCGTGACTATGGACTTTATGTTTGAAGCACGCTCCAGAAGTAATGTACGCATCCACACAGAAATTAAACCCGAGCCCCTCAAACTGAGAGACTTTCTCAGAACTACGCTCAACTTTCGTTCAGGACTACTGATCGTAGCGCCCAAGGACCCTCAAACAGATGAACTCATGAACACCCATGCTACGGTAGTCATTGACGCTGATAAAAAAGGCTACATCACTTTAGGAACATGGGGACAACTCTACCGCGGATTACTGGAGGAGCGTTCCGATGGGCAATGGTTTATACCTCAAGATCCGAACCAGATGGAATTAAAAATTAGAGAACTTATACTCTTTATTCCGTTTCAACCAGAAGGGTAGTGAGAGCAATTAAACATGAAATGATTACAACTGGATATCTTTCAGGAACTCTTTTTTATCCATATGCCATGCCACGGTACGACTGATTCCTTCTTCCGGGCTGGTTTGAGGTTCCCAGTCCAAAAGCTTTTTAGCTTTCGATATATCTGCCCAGGTTTCTTTCAAATCGGCTACATGAAAAGGTTTTTGGTCGATAATCGCTTTTTTGCCGACACCTTCTTCAATGAGTCCAAGAATGTAGCTCAGTGTTTTCGGATTACGTCCACCGCCTAAATTAATGATTTCATAACCAAGATTTCGTGTGCCGGCTGCAATAGTACCTCGGGCGATATCATCGACATAGGTCCAGTCACGGCTCTGAGAACCATCTCCAAACATCGTAATAGGTATGCCGTCATTGACCGCTTTGATAAAACGAAAAACGCTCATATCCGGTCTACCTGCAGGACCAAAGACGGTAAAGTAGCGAACAACAGAAACATCGATTCCATAAAGATGGTGATAACTATAAGCAATCGCCTCAGCAGCTTTTTTAGATGCCGCGTAGGGTGAGATCGGTGTGTTTACCGGCAAGTCTTCCTTAAAGGGCATCGACTGCCCGGCATACAGAGAAGAAGTTGAAGCCAGGAGGAATTTTTTGATGTCATACCGTTTACACATTTCGAGCAGGTTCAGCGTGCCGTTCGCATTCGTAGTCATGTAAACAAAGGGATTTTCCATGCTATAACGAACTCCGGCGCGCGCAGCCAGATTGAATATCGCATCAAAAGACTGAGATGCAAAAAGTGAATCCAAGTCCAAAATAATTTCGATATCAATTGGATGGAATGAAAAATTTGGATGCTTTTTCAAAGATTCCAGTCGGTAGTCTTTAATACGTGTGTCGTAATAATCATTTAGATTATCAATTCCGGTGACATGATACCCTGAATCCAGAAGCATTTCCGTTGTTTTTGCACCTATAAAGCCTGCACATCCTGTTACTAAAAAACTTTTTTTATCCATATTCCAAAAATTTAAACATCAAATTCTTAGTGGTTATTGTTTAATGCTTACTGACTTAATATCAATCAATTTCAACGGCAAAGCACATGGCAAAAATTTGCGAAATTTTATCCGTGTTACCCTACATCATTGATGTCGTTCGGGACTCGTGGCAGCAAGGCTAATTTTTCAGTTTATCCAATGCGCGAATGTAATTTTAAAAAGTAGCAAATCATTCGAGTTTCATTCTTTTAATTATACTCTTGATCTGAATTCGGCAAAGCCAGAACTAAAATGGATATTGAATGCTTAACCGGCTGATAGCCACAAAAAGGCACGAGAATGCACCAAAATTCAGAGATGTACCTTTTAAATTGAATTAGACTCATGAGGTTCCGCCTTTCGTTAAAATGCGTCAATTCTGTATCTTTCATTTAAATCATAATAAAGTGTTTTTGCGCATTTTCATGCCTTTTTGTGGCCAAAACTTTATACACACGGATTTAAAGATTACCACTAAGATCAAGAGTAAGGCGGTAATAGCAGTCAATGCAGTTCGATGATGACCTTTTGGGGCTCCAGTCGATTGAGCTGCTTGGGAGCAACGAAGCGGTAACCTTGGTGTTTCAGGACTTTGAGGCAGAATGCTTCCACCGCTGATTTTATAATTCTTTGCGACATGGCTCAGGTGGCTAGATAGGCTTGCTTCGGATCGGTTGGCGTTCTGGGAAAAGCCAGCTTAAGCTTCTCTTCAGATTTCAGCGGTGCCAGATACTGTCCTCGCAGCGTAGTAATTTCCCTGTTCAGAAGAACAGACAGAGCGCCAGATGTGACGTATTGCTCCCGGCATAACTCCAAGATAACCCTTATCATGTCCTCGCGGTTAAGCTTTTTCTTTGTTCTCGGTAATTCAGCAATTTTTTCGAGTTCCCGCCTGAAGTCGAGCCGCAAAGTCGCAACATCGTCAATCAATGGGTAATCAAAATGAACGTGCACGATCCTTCCTTTTTCGTCCAAATTCGTAGTGCTTGCATCCAAATTCGTAGTGCTTGCATCCAAATTCGTAGTGCTTGCATCCAAATTCGTAGTGCTCTCGAAGACGTCTTCCGATGTCGGCAACATGTGACCTGGAATATGATAGGTCTTGGCGCGATACTGCCCGGTCGTTTCCAAGGCACCCATTTTCTCCAGACTATGCAGGCTTGTGCTCACATCTCTAGGGTGTTCCGTGCAAAATTGGGAGAGTCTGGCGTGTTTTACGGCGCCCTCAGTGAAGGCTAGAACCAAAGCTATTTTTTCCACTTCACTGAAATGCTGCCAGCTTTCTGTGAAATGACTCGACAGCACCTGAAGAGCATTTTCCGGAAATAGCGACAGCATAGATAATGTCACAACCACTCGAGGACAGGGCTCGTCCTTTTCTTCAAAGTGAGGGATTCTCCAATCAAACTGTTTCCAGCCCTCCAGAATCTTGCGAATCCCATGCCCCTGTCGTTCACCTGCGCCGATCATGCGGAACATCAATAGCTCTGGCTAGGTTGGACATATTCAATATGGGCAAATAGTTGAGATGCTCTTTTTAAGGCATAACGTGTTTGTCTCTAACAAAGAAGATGTGCCTGTTGGCACGTGTGCATGCAACGTAGAGTTTTTTAAGGGTTTTCTGGTTCATCTCCTGTGCCTTCAGATTCTGCGTTTGCTCAAACTGCTTCTTGTTGAGGATGATGCATACATCATTGAAATCGTCTAGACCCTTGGATGCACCCCAATTCATTGAGAAAAAATTCATTTTCTTAGAATTTTGATAAACCAATTTCACAATATTATCATCTCTTAGCAGGTTATTTGCTTCCTTCTGATCCTCAACGAAAAAGATGCTCGTTTCGTCCTCCCTCTGTGACCCCATCTCAATTCCAAGGCTATCGCGCACAAACGATGCTACCGATGGACTGCACCTATAGCTTTTACTGAGCGTAGTTGTATCAACCTCAATCCCGTGCTTCCTTACTTCAGCTAGAAAGCGGGCTTCACTCAGATGCAGACTTTTCTTGAACTGTCCGTCTCGGCTAGTATCGAAGGTGTGCTGATGGTAATCTCCAACGAATTGGCACTTAACTCGTGTTTTTGCCAACTCACAGATAAAGTCGAAATCGTAGGAAGCAAAGTCCTGAAACTCATCGACGAACATATCCTCATAATACTTTTCAAGGCGTTGCTTTACGCGCGACAAACCATCGGGCTCAAATTCCAGAAAAAACTTCGCCAATCTATTCGCATACAAAATTCGCAAGTTTGGGATAAAGTAATGGGTCATGGACTTTTTTCGCCGATCTCTTGAAGGCGGCTTATTGAAAGACATGCCCTTCGCTTCATAAGCGTCTTGGTATAGAGGCTGAAAGCAGAATTGGTAAAGAAATGAAAAATATGTATGTATTCGAATGTTTTTGGGAAGGAACCCGAATTTTCGGATTACTCGCCTTCTGAGGTTTTCAGTATTGTTGATTGTATAGGTTAGAATGATCGACCTGCGCTCCAAACTAAGAGACTCGATCAAATAGCGAGTTTTGCCTGATCCAGCAACTGCAAGTATCAACTTAGAATCCATGCAAACGCTTCTTTGATATACTTTGGGGAAGTAAGCTCCTTTCCAGATTTATAGAGTTGGTATGCTGCCTCAGATTTATTTTTCAGCATCCAATCTAAAGTGCCGTCCTTTTTGGATGTGAAGACTTCATGGCAGATAGACTGATTATCCTGATAAACGCATACCTCGAAAGTGTATCTTGCTTCGTCATCATCGTAGAATACTTTTACCGATGGAACGTCGCTGAATTCTGAATATTTGCTGATGAGACTGTCCTTGCTCTTGTCATTATCGGTGATGACGGCAACCTTTCTGCCGAGCAATTTGCCGACTTCGAGATAACGCTTAAAACTCAATCCATTAACTGATATTAGATGAACACCGTTGGCGTGCATGCCTTTGCCATATTCTCGGTGAAATAAGTGCTGACATAGAAGGTATTCTGCATGCCCCTCGACCAAGATTACCTTGTCAGAAAGGATTAGCTCCAAAATGTTGTGGTTTGGTGCTTTCGTGAAGAAATCAGAAGTGTCTGAGCTTAACTCTGAAAGCTTATTGTTGCTAAGCGTAGAGTTACTGAGAAATATGCATTCATTCAAACCAAGAGATGAGCAAATCAGACTACTGTGACTTGTAAGTATTACCTGTGCAGAGTCCGAATTTTTTATCTTCTCAACAAACACCCTCATTCTTGAATGGCTCAAGTGATTTTCAGGCTCTTCCAACAATACCAAATTATCCTTGTCTCCGGATCGATTTCTCAAAGCGTATGCTGCCTTGATTTCACATTGAGCGCCCTTGCCTTTTTGGGTTATATCGACACCTTCATATTCAAGAGTTAAATCCTGTTCTATTTTTGCATTTCTTCTTAAACAGAGCAAACCATCAGATGACTGCTCTTCTTCGGACGAAAACTTCTCCCTGAGAAAAGAGCTTCGAAGAACTTTGTATTCATGCTGATGTGATGCGATTTGTCCGTTGTCAAAGCGATTAGTATAAATGCTCGAAACTAAGTGATTTCGAGCATGTGCGTGGCTACTCTCCGTTGAATCAATGAATATGGAAGTGAAGGGTTTATTGTAGAACGTGTAAGCCCTGCCTCCAAACATCATGAATTCTACTCGATAGAACTCAAAAGGGATTTCACCATCGCCTGACTCCAATATCTCATTGATTTGCTCACTATACTCTTCGTTTGGTAGGCACTTCAGCCGAAATCCATAGTCCTGCTCTTGTTTGGAATTATTTCTGCCGTCGAATTCCTCCAAATCACAATTATCGAGATAAACTTCAATTCGTAGTTCCGGCAAATTCTCATATTTGCGATCACCATCTTTGAATTCTTGTATGGCTTCGAGGTTCATTAGAGACTCAATGCCGTAGTCTAGAATCTTTCTGACATTTGCGCTCTGAGCCATATCAATGGCTTGCAGGATCGACGATTTGCCGGATTCGTTGTCTCCAATAATGATATTGACTCCAGACTTGAAGCGAACTTCTAAATCTCCGAAGCGTTTGAAGTTACGTATCCTTAGCTTTTTAATTGTCGCCATGTGGGAAGTGATTCGGTTTTGCGATTAGAGTGGTCTTAGATTTTACGATTTAGCTTCCCCTTTGGTTTGAAGCTCTTGCCTAGCCTCCTCGAACTTCTCCTTCATCGTGGGGTTGTTACGCGTCAACTTTTTGACCGTCACGTCTTGAGCCTTATCGTTGGCAAGGCGGAGATTATTTTCTGATTTCAGAAGAGCATCTCTCGTTTTTTGGAGGTGATTAATGGATTTATCGATCTCATCGACTGCTTTCTTGAAGTGGTTGGATGCGAGTTCGTAGTTTCTACCGAATTTCGACTTAAAGTCTTCCAAATCTGCCTCGAAGTTCGTCACGTCGATGTTCTGAGCCTTGACCAGTGCGAGTTCATTCTTGTAGCTCAGGGAGTTCGTCGCCGCATTTCTGAGAAGTGTAATCATCGGGATGAAGAATTGTGGGCGGATGACATACATTTTCTCATAGCGGTGAGATACATCAACGATCCCCGTATTGTAGAGTTCACTTTCAGGCTCCAGGAGCGAGACCAGTATGGCGTATTCACAGCCTTTCTCATTTCGATCTTTGTCCAGCTCTTTGAAGAAATCCTCATTCTTCTTCTTGGTCGCCGTAGTGTCATTCTCGTTCTTCATCTCGAACATGATGGAAACAATCTCCGTTTTGTTTTCATCCATGTCCTTGAAAACGAAGTCACCCTTACTGCCTGAACTGGCATCGTTGTCCTTTTCGAAATACGCCCGAGGGAATGCGGTTGCACGAATGCGGTTGAACTCCGTCTCACAATGCTGTTCAAGGGTTTCGCCCACCATCTTCGTGGAGAGCTTCGCTTTCAGATCCTTCAGCCGCTCAATCGCTTCATCCCGATCCTTCAATTGAGTCTCATACTTATCCTTTAGCGCCTGCTCTGCTGCCTGCTTTTCCAGAGCGGCTTGATCTAGGCTATGTTTGAGAGTGTCCCGTTCTTTTTCTACAGCACTAACCGCTTCAGTTATGGCCAGTTTCTGGCTGACCTCTTTGGATTCCAACTGAGCTTTCAGATTTTGGATGATCGACTTCTGTTCCTGAAGCTCCGTGCGCAAAGCACTGCTAACTTTTTGCTCGGTTAACTCCACGGCACTAGCCTTGTCTTTCTCCGCCTGTTGTACAGCCTTCTCAGTATCCAGCTTTGCTTGCTTTAGTTGATTGAGCAGGTCGTCGCGCTCTTTTTCGACTGCTGAAACGGCACTGTTGACTGCCAGATCCTTCTCAGTCTTTCCTGCATTTAACTGAGCCTGTAACTCTTTAATTGTCGCTTCTTTTTGCTGAGTCTCTAATTGTAGTTCACGAGTAAGCTTCTCCTTTGCAAGTTCCACTGCATTGGCTTTATCCTTTTCAGCTAGCTCCAGTCTTTCGTGTAGCTGTGCATCGAACTCTTTATCTCGGACTTGCTTGAGAATGTCGGCGTAGCCAGTCTCATCGACTTTGAATGCTTTCCCGCAATGTGGACATATGATCTCGTTCATAAATTTCTGGTGATTTTTAAGTCTATTCTTTTATAATCCACCCTTCCTTCGGTTTGTAGCGGTGTTTAGGTAAATTTCCATCAATCAGCTTTTGGATAGCTTCCTCGATGATCGTTAGTGGTACGAGAGACCACTCGCAGGGTTCCACGTCGAAGCCGAAGCGATGCAAGTCGCTTTCAATACCATAGTCGTAGATCACACGCAAGCGGCGCTTGGGCTTATTGTAACTACTGATGAAGGGCTTCCCCCAATCAGCAATATAAGCTTTTTGCTCCTCAACGATGAAGAAATCGGCTTGCAGGTCGCGGTGCTCATCCTTCAAGAATGAGCCTTCGAAGTTCCACTTAATTTCACTGTCGTCGATGCTACGGATGGCA
This sequence comes from Puniceicoccaceae bacterium, assembly GCA_050301675.1. GTDB lineage: Bacteria > Verrucomicrobiota > Verrucomicrobiia > Opitutales > Coraliomargaritaceae > Lentimonas. The sequence continues at coordinate 6,044 of JBNKZP010000005.1, read as the reverse complement.
AGGTTCATGAAGGACAGCTTCCAGGTCGTCTGGTTACTTTCCTGGCCGCATAGGGAACTGCCATCTAGTCCGCTGTCATGTTCTTCGACGAACTTTTCCGATATGACGAACATGCCGCCCGAACCAAAGACGGGGCCATGAACACACTCTCTGTAAGGCTCGATCATTTCTATCGTCAAGCGTACAATCGATTTATTAACAGGCATATTGTTTTTTGCTTCACTAAAAAAGCATTCTAAAAAAACACTTTTATCAAACAAAATATAGGCCTGAGAAAGCCCTTCGACAGATTCATTCAGGGTACCTCGATCTGTTTAATTCATCTTGAAGCGGTTCATGTTTGCCATGAGCAAGCAACACGAAGCGCGTCGAATGGTGAAAAGAAGATAGATGCCTGCCAAAAATCACTACTTGACCCGATCGGATCGACTAAGATAAAGACTTGGTTTTTAAAAGCTCGTCGAAATAGATATGTATTACCGCTTATTTTGCGCTTTCCTGATTACATCGGGGACGCTAGTTGCCTTTCCGGAATGGTCTGTCGATAAACTCGGCCTCCGCTTTGGCATAGGTCAGGAAAAAGGCGAGGACATGGTTGGGGTGGAGGCAATGGCTTATCTGGACTCCGATTGTTGTAACTGGAATTGGGAATTGGGTGATGCTTTTGAGTTTACAATTGCGCCGGAGTCCTCCCTTGGTTTTATCAATGGTCAGGGCGAGTTGGCTGCTATGGCTCATCTGGGGTTTGCCGGATTACTTGATATTGACGGCTTTCCGTTGACTTTGGTTATTAGCAGTGGTCCGACTATCCTGACAAGACATAAGTTCGGTTCTTTCGATATGGGCAGCCTATTGCAATTTACCAGCGCTATTGGAGTGAACTTTCAGCCGATCAATAACTGGACCTTAGGCTATCGCTTCCAGCATATGTCCAATGCCGGTATCGACAAGATCAACCCCGGCCTGGACATGCATGCTTTCACAGTCGCTTATAGCTTTTAAATTCCGATCAAAGCATTGCTGTGGTAGATGCTCAGTGGGCTGACTATCTGGACGCTTCGGTTTGAACTCGAAGCGGGGCGCAAGCACTTGCTCCATGAGCAAGCTGGCGGCAATCGTCTTTAGCGTGTCATTGACTGCCTCGACGACAGCATCCTCGGCTGCATCGGGTTCAGCAATCAGATTGGTGAACCGAGCTTTTTGCTTGTTGGGCGCGTCGCGGGTAGCGCGTCCAACGATCTGAACAATTTCAGTGAGACTGGATCGGTAGCCTACCGTCAGTGCATGCTCGCACCAAATCCAGTCAAAGCCTTCTTTGGCCATACCAAGCGCAATAATGATATGTCCACATGGTCGCGATTTTTCTTTTGTGCTGGGTCTTTCAGTGAAGCCGAAACGCGGTCACGCTTTTCAGGGTTATCATCGACCAGATCTGCTATTTTAAGGACTTTGTCTTCAGCGGTTCTCATCAGTTGAAAGCCTGTTTCAAGAGCGGTTCATTGTGAAAACTGGAGCCGATCGACTTCTCCGGCATGACGATGATGGCCTGTTTTAGCCCCTGGTTTTGAAGCTTGTCGCGCGCGATAAACATCAAGGCACGACTCTTACCAGAAGCCGGAGGAGACTTAATCAGCAAATATTGCTCACCACGCTTCTGATAGGCGCGTTCCTGCATTGGGCGCATGCTCAGTTCATTGGCTTTAGTGGATTTTCCATTTTGTGCGTATGAGACGGAAATGGATGGAACTGATTTCATTGTTAATACATCGCTTTGTTTAGATTCTACTGATAGCTTACGATTTGAGCACCTCCCAGATGCCTCCTTTGTCAGGGCCTTTGCGTCTTAATTGACCTCTTTCGCGAAGATTTGCGATTTGTTTTTCAATCGCTCGCTGACTGACTCCAACTAATTTCGCCAAATCTGCAGCGCTTAGCTGGGGAGATTCGGTTAGATAAATCAGAATTTTCTCCGACGTTTTCTCCGAACTTTTCTCCGAACTTTTCTCTACGCGCTGTAAGGTACTGACAAACAAACCTGCTTGAATCGTGAATTGAGTACCGGGCGCTTTTTCGAGAATGAGAGGGATCCCGCGCCCCCAGGATTCGACGAGTCGGATACGCCGCAAAAGTTCGGCGATAAGCGGATTGCGGCGACGTGATACTGTCCTGTTTTGCAAGTCCTCAAGCGTCATCCCCTCGATCAGCGTGCCGGGATTGCGAATTTCGACGCGATCCTTATAGACGGCAACTTGCACCGGATCAGGGTCGCGGTAGTCGCGGTGACAAAAAGCGTTGATGATCGCCTCACGGATGGCTTCCGGGGCGATCTCCGGAACATCGACCCGTTCCAGGCCCTCCACCCGCATACCAATGTGGATGTTCTTGAGGATATAGAGCTGGGCTTCTTCGATCAGTTCCAGAATGCCACCCTTGAAACTCTGCTGATCCAGCAAACTCGAGCTGCTCGTGCCTGCAAAGACTGCAGTGCGTAGCTCGTAAGACGGATACTTTTGGAAAAAGACGGAAGCTGCATTGAGTAAATGTTCATCCTGGATGAGGCCAAGATTTTCCAGAGCCGCTGCGGGAGTCGTCCAGGCCAATCCTGCTTTCTCAACGAAGCGACGAATGCCGTCCGAATGAAGTGCACTGAGATCGAGCCCCGAAGCTTCGGTATCCCATCGACGATGATTTCGATTTTTTTCGAGAATCAAGCGCTCCAACTCACTGGCTGAGAGTTGTCTGTCGGCATCGCTGACCCGCATGTAGGCACGCCCGTAAGCGTAGTAAGGACGTTCGCCGCCTTGGAAAGCGACCTTAAGGCAGGGCTTTCCAGCGACACTTTCTCGCGAGAGAGTCGGATATATTTTGGGTTCGATATGAGCGGCAATTGATTGTGATACGTCGCGCAAAGTCTTTTCGCTGATTTGCAGGCCCACGGGCTCACCGTCATTCTTAATGCCAAACCATAGCTCACCACGGCCGTGCTTATTCAGAATTGCTGCCATTGAGACCAGCCCTTCCTTGAGTTCGGACAGACTCTTCTTATGTTCGATGGTTTCACTTTCTGAATTCATTGGAGGCAAGTCTATCAAGCCGGATCAAAAATACATTCGTTGCCATCAGTAGCCAGAATAAAGCGAGCTTTCTGCTTGTCGGTAGCTGGGCTATTTCGCAGCGCATCAAGTGTTGCCGCGACTTCACCTTCGATATAGGTCTTGATGTGAATGTTTCCACACTGCAAGACACCACCGACATCCGATTTATTCGTGGAGCCGCTCTTCAGGCGTTTGATCGAAGTCGCCTTATTACCAAAAGCCTCCAGGAACAAGTAAGGAAACGTATCGGCTTCAAAAAGCTGTTCTGCTAACAGGGATACTGCTTCTTCAATTTCTACTGCGTTCATATTTGAGGCTACTTTTTCTCAGATTGCACAACCCTAATGTGTGAAGCTCGGAAAGCAAGGCATGATGGCGGAGAAGGAGGGATTGGTGATGCTGGTGCATCATCTCTGCGAGATCCCGCTGTGCGGCACTGCTGTTGACTTAAAGTGAAATTGGTTGTTTTAGCAAGGGAGAGCGTGTTTTCTAACTCGCCTCTTGCTTTTGATTGGCGGACAAGAATGTCCACTCTCCTCTGATGTTAGACATGATCCAAATCCTTAAGTCAACGGCAGTGCCGCTGCGCGGGCTCCATCTTCAGTCACTTTGTTCCTTACGTCGAACCCTGGGGCGTCTTTCGCTATGCGAAATTCGAAGTCTGCTGCACAGACTTTTCTTCGAATCCGTCTTCTCGCCATTTGCTACTCAAATGGCGGAGAAGGAGGGATTCGAACCCCCGGTCGCGTTGCCACGACAACTGATTTCGAGTCAGCCACATTCGACCACTCTGCCACTTCTCCTTACTTAATATATCTAAACAAATATCCGATTGATATTTGGCAAGCTTCGACTGATCGTCAGCCAAATGATCCACTTCGCTGCTTATTGTTGAGCCATCATTTTAACAGATGGAGACCCAGGTAGAGGCTGCAGGCAAGTTCCCGCGCAAATGACCTTTTACCGGAATCATAGTTTACGTTTTGTATAGGCAATCAGTTGTTTTGCGATGGGGATTCTCACATATATGATATCCGTAGGATCCCAGTAGTCCTGATGAAAGATCACCTGACCCTCGCTGTTAAAGCGCATTCGCGTAATTCCCATCGATTCCTCCCAAGTGCCTTTTGGGGTCTTCTTAAAATCGACTCGCATAGTCCAGTCGATATAGAAATCACCCCCGGACCGACTAATGCGATTAAAAATAAATTCACAGGCCTCCAGAGATTCCATACTTTTCAAAAAATATGCTTTTAAATCTTCCGAGCTGTCCAGTTGTTCGAATGCATCTCGGAAATATATCTTTTCAGCGTACACTTTCTGCACATTTGCAGCCAGATTCTCAGGTGTGTACTCTGAAAACAAAGATTTTACCGCGTCCAGCATCTCAGTTTCTTCCACAGACCCGGGCTCAGGAAGTAAGTAAAGTTCTGGGTTGGTCCACTCCTGCGCATCTTTGTAAGCGGCATTGGGAACGGTTTGTTGATGCATACTGGAAGAGGTTGTGCAGGCAGTTATAGATAACAACGCAAAGATTGCCAGAAGAGAACTACTGTATTGCTTAATCATAGAAATAGAGCGCATGCTTTGTTAACAACTTACAAATTTTACGTCAGGAGTAACATCATCTTCCGTTTTCTTTACTTATGGCTTCAACGAACGATAAACTTCGCATTGCTGTTGTTGGCTGTGGTGTGGCCGGTCTGACGGCTGCCTGGCTATTGCAGCGTAAATACGAAGTGCATCTGTTTGAAAAAAACGATTACCCGGGCGGCCATACCCGCACGTTGGAAGTACCTGAAAGCAATGGCTCCAGCCTGCCGGTAGATACGGGATTTATTGTGATGAACCATCGCAACTATCCAAACTTCACCAAGGTTCTGGAGCAGCTGAATGTGGAACTGGCAGATAGTTCGATGACATTTAGCTTCTATGATTCAGTCAGAAAGTATGGATATTCCGGTAATTCGTTGGTCACCTTGTTCCCGTCCATCGATTATTTTTTTAAATTAGATCACCTTCAATTGATCCGTAATCTAATGCGTTTTGCAAAAGTGGGTTATCGCGATCTTCAGTCCGGCTTTTTGGAAGGTAAAACCTTGGGTGAGTACTGTGAGGAGAGACAGTTCGGAGACGCTTTTTTAAATCACTATCTGTACCCAATGGGAGCAGCCATATGGTCCTCTCCAATCTCTGAAACGCACGCGTTTCCGGCGCAGCCTTATCTTCATTTTCTGGAAAACCACGGATTGCTGCGTTTAACGAATCGCCCCCAGTGGAAATATGTAAAAGGCGGATCAAAGACTTACGTTAACGCAATGCTGAAAACTTTTGAGCGACCTCCCAACCTGAATGCGGCTCCTGCGAGCATACAACGCACACCGGAGGGTGTAAGACTGCACATGCCAACCGGTGATACACACAACTTCGATCATGTAGTTATCGGAGTTCATGCAGATGAAGCGCTAAAACTCTTGGCCGATCCAAGCACAGAGGAGACAAACAATCTGAGTCCGTGGCGATACCAGCCGAACACGGTGACTTTGCACACGGATCGCTCACTATTGCCTCCAAAGCAAAAACTTTGGTCTTCGTGGAATTTTGTGCGCGAGTCTTCTTTTAATGATAAACGCCCGGTCGCTGTGAGTTACTACATGAATCGATTGCAAAACCTGGAAACCAAGAATCACTACATCGTGACTCTCAATAATACAACTCCGATAGCCGAGGAACATATCATCAACACCACGACTTTAACGCATCCGCTCTATTCTTTTGAAAGTATGGCGACCCAAGCCCGGCTACGCCATATGAATGGACAGCGAAATACCTGGTTTTGTGGTAGTTATTTTGGCTATGGTTTTCACGAAGATGCGGTACGTTCTGCGATTGAAGTGGCACAAAAATTTGGCATTTCCCTATGATACAACGCTCCAGAATCTATCGAGG
>JBNKZP010000004.1:0-25311 GCA_050301675.1 Puniceicoccaceae bacterium | reverse complement strand
TCAGCTTCACGTTCTTTTTTATAGACGATTTGAAACGGTAGGCGGATTGGATAATCTTTGTAGTAAATGTTATCGTTTGTAGGTCCAAATGCCGGACTTGCAGGATTCTCTGAGATCATCAGCGCTTTGATTGCCCCGGTATCTGGCAAGTTTGGTAAAACAGCTACCGAGGATACATTGTTCACTAGCATTCCTTCAATTTCAGAATTGATTACTTCGTTAATGGTTAACTTCATTGCATCGCCATTCAGAACAACATGTCGAAACAATTCTGTTGAAATACCTGCTTTGTCTTGTGCTATTAAAGGCTTGATCAATCTGTCTGCCAAACTCTGAACGTTTAACTCGCCCCATGTTTCAACTTGCAGATCCGGATCCGAACCAAAAATACCACGTAAATCGTCAAAGCTGACTTCGTTGATTGGATTTGCCTTGTTCACAGCAATTACTGCTGTGTTGTAAGCAAATGGGAATGTCTTGAATGTATCATCCGAAAGCTCTTTGCCGTCAGGCAGTGCAATCACTGCAAGTGAAATTTCATCCAGACGTAGTGCGTCCATTGCGGGCAGACTACCAGCACTGATAGTAGAAATTTCAAATGAATTCGCCTCAGCAAGGGTTTGAACTGACTCTAGAATATCATCTGAAATCAGATCCGAAACGGCAATACGCACATCAACTGCATTTAATGCCGTACAAGTGACAAACAATTGCAAAAATAAGAAAGATTGGAAAAGCACTGAAATAGATGCAGTCCAATGTTTCATTTAAGACACCTCGTCTTTTCTAGTAAAAGGTCCTTGTTGTAAGGTAGTTTCAAGTTACAAAAGCTTGAAGAACTGGCACAAGGATTACTTCAATTAGTTTTGGCAGCGTTAGCTTCTTTTGCTTTTTTGATCAAAACTTCGAAGGCTTCACTGTCGTGAATAGCAAGTTCAGAAAGCTGTTTGCGATTCATTTGTATGCCAGCGAGGCTGAGCCCGTGCATGAAGCGACTATAGTTTATGTCGTGAGGACGGCATGCAATGTTGATACGAGTGATCCAAAGTTTGCGAAAGTCGGATTTCTTTTTGCGGCGATCACGATAAGCGAACTGCTCGGCGCGGTCGACTGCTTCTGTTGCATAGCGATACAGCCGCGATTTGTTACCGAAATAGCCTTTTGCTTTTTTCAGTACTTTTTTGCGGCGTTTTAAGGTTGACGGACCATTGGTTGTTCTGGGCATGTTTGACTCCTTTTTGATTTGTCGTCAGGTCGCCTCCGTTGATGTTACCTGACTAACATTTAGATAAATAGAAATTTCGAATCAGGCAAAGGGTAACCCGCGAATCAGGTCTGCACGCTGGCCACTTGCAACAAGCTTGCTGCTCCCGGCGCGACGTCGACGTTTTACGCTTTTACTGCGAAGCAGATGGCGATACCCAGGGGTACGACGCAGCAATTTGCCGGTGCCTGTTTTTTTGAAACGTTTGGCGATAGATTTGCGTGTTTTTCTCATGAGTGAATGCTGTTGAAAGTAAGAAAACACAGTTCGTAAGAACTCTTGTAAAGAATTAAATTTAGAAAGTTGTAATTTCGGTTGTAATTTCAGCTTTGTTTATTGTTAACAAGATTTTTCAGCACTTTCTGTTGCTTTAAAGGAATGCTTTTACATTTTCATAATCATGCATAAAAATACTTTGGTTCCTGCTCCACATGTGTTGGAGGCTGTGAAAAATCTGCGTGACAATATCGAGAAAACCATTCGAGGTAAAACAGATGAGGTCAACAATGTGATCGTTTGTCTGCTGGCGGGTGGTCATGTGCTGATCGAGGATTTGCCGGGGCTTGGCAAGACAACACTGGCTTACTGTCTGGCCCGTTCAATCGATTGTTCATTTTCAAGAATACAATTTACCAGCGACATGTTACCATCTGATATTATAGGTGTGCCTATTTATGACGAAAAGGAACGTGAGTTTGTCTTCAGGCAAGGACCGATTTTTGCCAATATCGTGCTTGCTGACGAAATCAATCGGACTACTCCGAAGACGCAATCCAGTTTGCTCGAAGTAATGAGCCGTGGTAAGCTCTCTGTCGATGGGCAAACTTATAAGATACAACTACCATTTATGGTGATTGCGACTCAGAATCCAGTCGATTACGAGGGCACTTTTCCGCTCCCGGAGAGCCAGATGGATCGTTTCCTGATGCGGATCAGTATGGGGTATCCAGGGCATGATTTTGAGTTGGAAATACTTAAGCAGGGGCATTTGCACTACGACCATCTTGAAACGGATCCGGTTATCTCACAAGACGAGATTATTGAGCTTCAATCGTATGTGCGCGAGGTCTTTGTCGAAGATACAATTTATGATTATATTCTGAGGATCGTTCATGCTACGCGTGAGCACAAATCGCTTCGTTCGGGAGTTAGTCCCAGAGGTGCGTTATCGCTGAAGATCGCTTCACAGGCGCGAGCTTTGTCGAAGGGGCGGGCGTTTGTTGTGCCGGAAGATGTTGAGGCACTTGTGATTCCTGTGTTTAGTCATCGTCTCGCACTGGGCAAATCTATGTTTAATCCTCTTGAAGAGCAGCAAGCGATTGAGGTGTTGTTAACAGAAATGCTGGATAAAACACCTGCGCCGGTCTGATTTCACTGATTAATTTTTAAATAATGCCGCACCCGGATGCAGAGCTAAGAAACTGGCGAGATTGGACCGATCCGGACTTTTTCGTAACGGATCGGCATCACGAAAAGCGCATTGTACCATTGTTTTTGAGGCAGATTTTCCCTGCTTCATTCATGCGTATAAAGATGACGTTGACTGGTTGGTGTCTGATTGTTGTTTCTCTGGGTTTGGGTGTAGCGGCTTATAATACTGCAAGTAATATACTATTTCTGACGCTTTCTCTATTGCTCAGTAGTTTAATTTTGAGTGGAGTGCTCTCGCTTATAAATTTTAAGAAGTTAGAGTGGGAATTGAGAGTACCTTCGCATTTGAGGGCAGATGAAGCGGGCGTTGTCGAGATTGATCTAATAAATAGGAAGACGGTTTTTCCTTCGATGAGCATCTGTTTTTATTTGCAGTCTGAAATAGTTACCGAGGAGGAGAAGGTTTATATGCAAAATGCTCTTGATCCGGGAGAGTCTTGCAAGTTGAAGTGGAGCATGACGCCTCAAAAAAGGGGTCAATTTGACTTGCGGCTTTCAGGTGTACAGTCGAAATTTCCCTTTGGTTTTTTGCAGAGAAAAATTGGAAGTGATTCGCACGCTACCGTGATTGTCTGGCCAGCGCGTGTAGAGTATACTTTTCAGATGTTCAGCGGCGGTTACCGCGCGTCAGCTGGCACTGTAAATAAACGACTCGGGCAAGGGGGCGATTTGCTGAATATAAGGCCTTATGAGCGAGGTGATGCACCGCGGTTTATTCATTGGAAAGCTACAGCCCGAACAGGTCGTTTAATGATACGTCAACTTTCCCAGGAGGGTGAAAGTGGTTACAGTTTATATGTCGACACAGACGCGACATTGTGGAGCGAGGCTCAGTTTGAGCGAATGTGTTCATTGGTCTGTTCGCTAGCTGAGGACCTGTTTAACAGTGGGCGCCTGGAGAGAGTAAAACTAGGTGATTCTATGTTGTTGTCAGTGCAAGCCGTGCACGACTTGCATCGTTTGTTTGACGAGTTGTCTTTGCTAAAGTGTGAAGGAAAATCTCTGAAGTTGCCTGCCAAACAACGGTCGAATTGGCTGACTTTTGGTCCAGTGGGTGAAGACGGAGTTGCTATTTATTTGGAGGGAAATCATGCAGGCCAGATTGACGATTAATGAGTTGTATCAGCTCAAGTGGTTGATTGGTGGTATTCTTACATTGCTGTCATTATGGGCGTTGTCCGCATTGGATTTAATTGATTCCGGATTCAATGCCATCGTAATGGTCATGATAGGTGTCGCTCTCTTAAAACCAGGATGGGTGCATCTTATTCCGGAGAAAACCTGGAATCGGGTCATCAGCCCTTTAATCCTTGTTTTGGTATTGATCGATTTTGGATTGGGATTTACCAGCCTGGTTGCGCCACTGATGCGAATGGTTATTATGTTGCTGGCATACCGTACACTGGCACCGCGCAATCAACGGGAAGATTTGCAGATGTTGCTTTTGAGCCTTTTCAGTATTGTGGTTTCCGGAGCTATTACAGTTTCGTTGCTATTTGCAGTGCAGATGCTTCTGTTTGTACCGCTTGCAATGATCTTTTTACTGATCATTTGCCTCTTAGACAGAGGCTCCAAATCTTCAAGCTATAATCCAATTTGGGATCAGTTTAGCTCGAGGAGACTGATCAAACGCGTCCGGAGTGCCGTCAAGATTCGTGTGTTTGCATTGGGTGGGCTGTTGTTTGCTATTGTAGTGGCTCTATCAACAGGTCTTTTCATTCTCATGCCGCGGTTTGATCTCGGGCAAAATATTCCTTTCATGCAGATGGACACGAAGCCTCGGTCAGGATTTAGTGATACAGTAAGCTTGAATTCTGTCTCTGAGATTATTGAGGATCGGAGTATTGCACTTCGTTTGGATATTCCGGATCTTGAGGCTATCAATTCCTTGCCGTACTGGCGTATTCTCGTGCTGGATCGTTATCAAAAGGGTGAGTTTAGTCTCTCAAACGAAGCAAAGGATTTTCGTAAATATGTAAAGTTGAGAGAACTTTCGGAGTGGACTCAAAGGAGTGTGCCTTCGAATCTTCGTAAAGAAGAGCAATGGACGTTTTACTTTGAAGGGGGCGTAAGCCAGTATTTGCCATTGCCGACAATGTTTCAAACGATACGATTTACAAAAGAGCAGACTATTGAACTGCTGCCTGATCTACATGTGATAGGTCTGAATGCAGTTCAAAAAAGTACATTTTCCTATCAGATTGATAATTTGGCTTGGGCTGCCCGGGCGCCCGCATCAAATCTGGAAAATGAAGCGTTTAATCAATACTTCAGTGGTAAACATTCAGAAAGTGAAATCGATTTCGATTATCCATTGACCACTTTGGCTCTGTCATTAAGCGATGATGACACGGCGCTTCTTTCGAATTTGAATGACCGACTCGCTGGAAATTCGAAGCATCTTCCAGCTGCTGAGTATAGCGAGCGAGTTACATCTTATTTGAGAGAAAAGTTTCGCTACTCTTTGAAGCCGGAAGGTCTAGAAGGATCCGGTGATCCAATCGTTAATTGGATTAGTGGCGGCAGTGCCGGTCATTGTGAATTATATGCCGGCGCGTTTGTTTTGTTGGCTCGCGAGGCAGGCTATCCGGCCCGAGTGGTTGTTGGATTTGTGGGTGGCAGTTGGAATGCAGTCGAAAACTTCTTTGTGGTTCGTAATAGTGATGCCCATGCGTGGGCTGAAATTTATGATGCAGAGACAGAGGAATGGCTGCGAGTTGACCCGACTCCCGGAGCAAGTTCAACAAATCCGGAGATTGCTGCCCCAGTTGACTTTAAGATTGAAACTGGAATGTGGGCTTGGGTCGACAGCTTGCGCATGCAGTGGTACCGCCGTATTATCAGTTTCGACCAGGAAGATCAGGTTGAATTAGTGACCGCTTTGATTGATCGGGGAGACTCTTTTTTTAAAAAGTTTTCGGCTCTATTTAAGGAACTGATTACTTCTGTAAAAGAATGGATTTTGCGACCTTTTAGCTTCGAGAAATTATTATGGGTGGGAGTGATTCTAGGATTTGGCTTCGGGATATATTACTTGTGGCGTATCTTCTTTCGTTGGTCTGATTTATTGTTACGACTATCCGGAAAACCTGAGAAATTAAATCCGACCCGTAAACAGGCTGCCCGATACATGAGTAAAATACGGTTGAGATTGAGTCAGTCAGATGTTGATCAAGTCTATGCCGGAACACTGCTAAGCTTGTACTTTCAACTTGAAGCTTTGCGCTTTGGTCCTGATGCACCTCTACAGGTGGCTGTTTCGATATTCAAAAAAACGCAAAAGGCTCTTAAACGCTGAATTTAAGTATTGAATTTACAATGTTTATTACAGTTCCGGTTTAACCGAATTGGGCTTTTGCGAGCTGTATGCAGTGTTTTCTGTCTGAATCGATGTTCAGATACAGATGCCAGGCATTTTCAGGTAATTCTTCGATAATACGCTCCGGCCATTCGACAGCCAAGCACCAAGGCGGTGAAAGAAAATCATCAATCATCAATGCTTCAAGGTCGGCGCTTGAGCCTAGCCGATAGGCATCCAGATGTACGAGTTGTCGTGTGCCTTGGTATATGGAGTACAGATTAAAAGTTGGACTGGTGATTGATTCTGAGATTTTCCATGCTTGAGCCAAACCTCGAATAAAGGTTGTTTTGCCGACGCCGAGATTTCCGTGGAAAGCAAGCACCTGATTTTCCGGCAGCAGGGAGGCAAAGTCATGGGCTGTTTGCATCGTTTCGTCTGCAGTTTCTGTTGTGATTCCCTGATGCAGTCTTTGTATTAGCGTATCCTCTATATCGTTCATTTACGTTTTCAGATGCTCAAAGCCGTAGATCCAAGGTAGTGCAATTTTTGTTCTGGCATTCAGATAAGGCTCTTTGGTTGAGCCGGGCTGGATGCTACCGATGTAAGTTAATTGTGTATTCGGAAAGTGTTGCTTCCAGTTTTCTTCAAATGTCAGTCTTTCAGTATCCTTGCATACTGTAAACAACAGTTCATAGTCTTCACCATCGCAAAATACATGTTCCAGTTCTTCAAGTCCTGAAGTCTGTGCAAGCTCTTTCGCAGCATCTGATATTGGGATTTGATCTAGAAGGAGATGGGCTGAAGTACCTGCAGGTAAAAGCGCTTGTAAGTCTTTGCCGAGCCCGTCGCTTAAATCTATCATTGCATGGCATTCTGGCTGTTTGCCAAGCCATTGTCCTTCGGCGAGTCGTGGCTCGAACTGAAAATGTTTGCCCAATATGCTGCCTCCCAAAGTGCCGGTGACATAAATATAATCGCCCATTTGGCTTGTGGTACGCAGTTTTGGCGCTAAGGCATAACCATTGAGTGTTAGCACAGCAGATAGGGCAGTTTCTTTAAGTGTGCTGATATCCCCGCCAACCAATGAAATAGAGTAGCGATCACAGGTACTTTGTATTCCGGAGAAAAAGCTTTCGAGCCATTGAATCGAAATGTCTGGACTGCAAAGTAGCGCTAGTACCGCAGATGTAGGGGTGCCACCCATTGCGGCGATGTCGCTGAGGTTGCGTTTGATCAGTTTGGCACCGGCGTCTTTGGCTGTGATACTATCGTCGAAATGATGACCATAGCTGATTGAATCGGTTGTAATTAATTGCCGACCTTCTTGAATTGGATCCAGCACTGCACAATCATCGCCAATGCCATGTGGAGCGGGTGGGTTTACCGTGCCCAACCAAAACTTGATCTTTTGAATCAATTGCGTTTCGCCTAAGTGGGCGATACTGCAGGTACGAGTGCTTGCAGTGAGCATGTTTAAGGGCAGACACCAGCCGGCACCGAAACCCCCCAATTTTCTGAAATACGTTCATGATATTCGCAACGATTAAGCAATTGTAGATCTCTGCCGCGATATGCTGTCAATCTAGGTCCCTGAGGAGGTGTTTCATTATAGTTGCTATGAAAGCCCCATTTGCGCGTTGGAGCTTTATAGACATCTGTCTTTCCCCAGCCTTTAGTTGCGATTTCACTTTCAAACATAGCTACGATTGATCCGCGCATAACAAAATCCTTGCCTTGCCAATTTTCCAGGAAGCGTGGGAAGTTTTCAACACCACCACTGTAGCTTTCGCTACCGTTTTTTCCGGAAGGTACAAGACCTGTTAAGATAGCCGCTGAAACTTCGGTGGGTTGTGCAACCCGGTTATCCAAACTTTTGCTACTGTTTGCGTCTTTCCAGTTCTCACTTAAGAAAGTAATTGCATCAGCAGCCAGGGCAGCTGGCGCTTCCTGACCTTCCTGATTAAATGTAGAGGCGCTGTCTGGTCCTGTTGGAGAGCCTGTGCTTACGTTACCATCTGAGTTGAAATTTCCTTCCACATACATTACCTGATTGGTAGCGATTGAGGTGCCATAGATACTACGTGTTTGGGCAAATTCCGGATTGGGTATAACATCACCATTCACTAACTTGACGCCCCAGTTTTTTGAACTTGCAGGATTCACATTGTCCAAGCGGGTGGAGCTAGCATTTTGTTGAGGAAATTTGACATATACGACCCCCGTCCACCATTTACTAGGTTTATTTACAACACCTCCTCCCCATTTACTTTCATCATCGCTGTGAACCAGGTCTTTAAGTGCTGAAATATCAAGTTCCACAAGGTCCATCTCCTGATCTTGTCTTTTGTCATAAAGGCCAGCCACAACTTCTCCATTGGAAGATGTGCTAAAAACCTTATTTTTTGCAATTTCAGTAGTTGGCGTATGTGTGACTTTTATGGGTGCACCACTACCATCGTAAACTATATTATTATATGAGTCGCGTTGATAACTGTAGTAACTTAAGGATCCATCATTACTGACTTCAATGGTCAAACCAGCCAAATAAGAAAACTTGTTTTTTTCGGCTGCTCTTTGAGCTTTGGCTTTTTTGTAACCTTCAGGATCGTCATTTGCAGAGGGTATATCAATCTTATCGAGTGTAGGTTCAATAATTGTATAAGCGCTATTGAATGCCTCTTTTCCCGGCGTATTTGGATCTACATCTTTTGTCGTCGTATTGCTTTCTTCATAGGGTGAGAGTCCCGGAAGTTCAATAATTCCTACACTATGATCTTTTGTTTGCAGGTTCCCATCCCATATTTGTTCTGCCAATTCGCGGAAATTTGCAAATGCACTATCTAACCAGGTGCCTGTAAATGCATCTCTTGCAGATGCTGGCCAGGAAACATTTTCCTTCATATTTATAAGATTCTCGGAACTGTCTGAAAAGTTAACTTCACCGGGACTATCATTTTTGCCACTACCGGGACGACGTCCATGATATACATCACCGGCAATAGTAACCGGGCCATGGAAATTCAAGCTGCTGCCTCCCCCTGACTGAAACCAAGCATCGCCATTTACATGAACTTTACCATAAACATCCATGTCCGGGCCAGGTGCAATCTCCATCGGTAAATTATAAAATATAGCATAGGAGAATAAAGGTATCTCGCGTATTTCGAGAAGTTGTCTCGCGTAAACGGTTACATCATTGCTAAAAGAGGGATGATTTACAGTGGCTTTGCCAAATATTTCTACAGTCCTTTTAAATAAAAATTGTTTTTTTTGATCATCTAGTTCATTACCAGTTTCATAAGGGTCAATGAACGTAGATACTGACGGAGAAATCATACCGCCGATTATTTCCGTATCCTGTGAAAAAAGATCACTGATGCTGGTATATTTAGTTACATCAGGGATCACAAGATTACTTTGATTGTTAGGGTCATTGTAAATGGCCAGAAAATCAGTGCTTATCGAAAGAGGTCTATTCGTAGGCGACAATTCATCTGTAGGAATCGCTCCTGAGTTTTCAATACGAGCATGCAAGTCTGCAACTCCGGACTGGATCAGACTTTCGACCGCTTGTCTTGCTTTCTGGTAAGCTTCAGCTCTGTAGTTCATGCGAGATTCGCTGTTAATTAAACTGGAAACAGAGTAAACGCCAAAGGCGATTGCCGATACAATTATCAGTACAACAAATATTCCATTACCTTGGTTGTTTGAATTCATGATTATCCTCGGGTTGAGATTGTTAGGTTGTAAGTATTGGTAACTCTTTGTTCGTCGTTTCCGTGAATGATTTCTCCGTTGATCAAAAATGCTTCTTCAGTTGCACGATAGAAAAGTTGGTTTCCTGAGAGACCTCTGGACAGCTCAATTACAGTCTCCGGTTGTGTGAAACTATTTATTTGGTTGGCCAACAGTGTTTCTATGTCAATTGTTGTCGGGTTTGTTGGGGGTACATCAGGAAAATCTCGTTCTATTTTAAAAACAGGGCGGTTGGGTGTGCCGCCAGCGGCTCGATAGTAAATGACAATTTTTCGGTAGTATCGCTGGTCGTTGATTGTCGGCCAAGGTTCGGTGGAGACGAGCACGAGACAGTCACCCGAAAGTCCGCTTAATCTGCGATTGCTTCCAGTCATAGAGTTAAGATCCGGGTATAGATAAGCGTGACTAGCATTTAGGGCATCTTTAGATATGTTGCCGGTGAATTGGCGAAAGTCATTTGTAATTAGCGACTTATTGATGCTCCATGACATGCTTCTGGAAGAGTCAATCATTAGTGAGGTGAGTCCTACTCCGACAATTCCTAATATGACTATTACAAACATGATTTCAACTAATGTAAATACATGGTTTGTTCTTTTAGAGGATAGCGATTTAGTTGGTCTTTGAATCATAGTAAATGTTATTTTAAAAGCTATTAACTCTGCTACGGATGCATCCGATAACTTCGGTGCGTTCGCGGTCGTTTCTAGGGAGTTTATATTGATATTGAATTCTCAGCCAGAAGCCAGTGTCTCCGGCGATGGATTCTATGCTCGGAGTGAGCACAATAGGGATTGATTTAGGCGTATCAGTATTGGTGACAATAGGAACTGAAAGTGAATTGGTTGCATCTAAAGTTAAAGTCTGTATTCCATTAGCGCCGGTATCCAAATCAAAATTTCCAGTATTCATACTATTTTCCAAATCATCAGTAGTCATACTTTTCATCTGCTCAAGTGTGCTGATTGCTACTGTCAGAGCAGTTGATTCGTAAAGATTATCTTCAGCCATATACTGTATCGCGATCAGGAAGCTTACCAACCCTGCTGCGGCAACAGCCAGAATCAACAGGCTAATCATAACTTCTACCAGAGTAAAACCAGAGGTATTTCTTTTTACATTTATTCGCATAATGATTGTGGACTTTTATATATGCAGTTTAGTGTTTAAGCTAATTAGAAATAAGTTTATTTAATTTAATCAATAACTTAATTTCATAATATGGGTTTTGATATAAGTCTAGGAAAAAATGACTCAAAAGCTATTTTTTTTGATAATGTTGAATTATTTCATGACTAAGGCAATTGGACAATGATCGGAGCCTTGGATGTAATCAAGAATCAGCGAGTCCTTTATTTGTCCGTCAATAGAGCGCGAGACACAGAAGTAATCGAGGCGCCAGCCGATATTTCTGGCACGAGCGTTGCTGCGGTAAGACCACCAACTGTAACGCTCCGTAGCATTTGGATAAAGCAGACGAAAACTGTCCAGAAAGCCGGCTTCCAGAATAGCGTCAAAGCGGGCACGCTCTTCATCGGTAAAACCCGCATTCCTACGATTTTGCTTCGGGTTACTGAGATCTATTTCCTGATGGGCGACGTTCAAATCACCGCAAAAGATGACGGGCTTTTGGGTCTCAAGTGATTTAACATAATCCAGGAAATCGACATCCCACTCCTGGGTCCGATAGTCCAGGCGTCTGGGACGTTTATTTTCGTCATGCCCCTGGGAGTTTGGAGTGTAAACGGTGACGATGAAATAGTCGGCAAATTCGGCAGTAATAACACGTCCCTCTCGGTCATGTTTATCGATCCCAAGTCCATATTGCACTGCGAGCGGTTCCGATTTACTGAGAATGGCAGTGCCGGCGTAACCTTTTTTATCAGCGCAGTTCCAATAGGTGTAAGGATAACCTGCAAAGTTGAACTGATCCGTTATATCTGCCGAAACCTTGGTTTCCTGCAAGCAGAGGACGTCCGGCTGCTCCTGACACAGAAAGGATTCAAATCCTTTCTGCAGAACAGCACGCAGACCATTGACGTTCCATGAAATAAGCTTTTGGGGAGTCATAACAAATGGGATTTAAATAAGCTATTTATAAAAGCCACCACCGACAAGTATATTTTCCCTGTAAAATGCAATTACCTGACCCGATGCAAGAGCACGTTGTGGCTGATCGAAAATAACTTTGGCTGTATCCGGGCCGGTCGGATGATATATAATGGACTGCGAGGGGTCGCGATAACGTGGTTTTGCAAGCATTGCACAGGATCTATCAATCGGCTTATTAATAAATCGGATGCCATGTACATCGAATTCACTGCCAAACAGTCCGGGCGAATCAGGATTATCAAATCCGACAATGAGTTCGTTTTGCTCATAGTTAAACCCAATCACAACATAAAATTCATTATCCGTGTTTGAAGGAACTCCAATCCAGCGCCGCTGACCGAGCGTATAACGATGCAGTCCTTTATGAGTGCCCAGCACCTTGCCTTCACAGTTCAAGATATTGCCAGGTTTGTCGTCGATGTAATGCTCCAGAAAGCGGTTGATCGGCACATCGCCCAGAAAACAGATGCCTTGGCTGTCCTTTTTGCTGGCATTTGGAAGATTGTGCCGGATTGCAAGTTCACGCACTGCAGATTTTCGGTATTCTCCCAAAGGAAAAAGTACCTTACGGATCTGTCCCTGCTGGAGCATTGCTAGGAAATAGCTCTGGTCTTTATCGGGATCCACTCCTTGTAGCAGTTCAAAACGGCCTTCAGCATCCTGACGTATGCGTACATAGTGACCGGTTGCCAGTGCATCAAATCCCTGTCTGAGCGCATACTCCTGAAAAATACCAAACTTCATCCGGCAGTTACACATTATGTCAGGATTTGGCGTGATCCCGTTTTTGTAACCTTCCACAAGATAATGAACCACATGTTCGCGGTATTCATTGACCAGATTGACAATCTCGAAGTCGATTTGCAGATGATTAGCCACGGCGCGGGCGTCCTCTATATCCTGTTGTGCCGGGCAATCGCCCAGCGGCATCTCTTCATTCATCCACGTGCGAATGTAGGCCCCGGACACCTCATAGCCCTGCTCTTTTAGCAGAAGAGCAGCGACAGAGCTATCGACCCCCCCGGACAATGCTACAAGGACTTTTTTCACATAATGACTTAATCTCCATCTCTTAAAGCAGTCAACAAAGGCTCGAAAATTACTGCTATAATTATGTCAGATATAACTGGTTTAAATTTTCTACACAGCCATCCCATAAAAAATCAACCACGAAGAGCACGGAGCTATTGTCTTAGCCCTGATTATGAAAGTCTCTTCTCGTAAGACTCGATCTCTTTTTTCAGTTAAGGTCGCTTAAAGCATTTGAGTTGGGTGTATTTTTATTCGATAGCATCAAAGTTTCGAAACATCTCAACTATCCATAAAGTATCAGAATGTTGCCATTTGTCTTACGCTCGTAATGTCTTTCAGCGGTGGTGCTCCGAAGAGACGGCTGTACTCGCGGCTGAACTGGGATGGGCTTTCATATCCTACTTCAAATCTGGCTGTGGCAGCATCCAGATGGTCCATTAACATAAGTCGACGGGCCTCTTGTAAGCGAAGTTGCTTTTGATACTGTAGTGGGCTCAGGGCGGTCATCAATCGAAAATGGTGATGAAAAGTCGAGGTGCTCATGCCCACGTTTTGTGCTAGTTCATTAACCTTCAAGGGGTGCATGAAATTATCTTTCAGCCAAACAATCGCTTTGGAAACCTCATGACTTTTCGTCCCGGAACTGGCGATTTGACGCAGACGTACTCCCTGAGGTCCGGTTAACAAGCGGTAAATGGTGATCGGCGCCAAAACAGGAATGTCCTCCGGGCAATTAAGAAGACGAACAAGACGCAATACAGCATCCAAAAGTGCCGGGGTCACCTTTCCGGTAGTCATACCTAAGACTGTTTGCCTGACACGCGGAGGCGGCAACTCACTCTCAACCATCATCTGAGCGATCCGCCTTAGGTCAATTTTGAGGCGCAATCCCAAATAAGGTTTCTCGGGACTTGCCTCGCGCAGTTGTAACACAGTTGGCAGGTGCAAAGATGTCAGAAGGAAACTGCGTGCGTCGTAGTCGAATCGGTCATCTCCAATGGAGACGGATTTCATACCTTGCGCCATCATGCATAAACTGGGTGTGTGTCACGAAGATTCAACCAAAACAAAATTAGAAAGGAGAAAAGAAGAATCATAACTATATCTTAGATGAGAGAAGGCCTCTCGAAATCGATTTGCAGGAATAGATTTCAAACCGCCCTAAAACTGCTTTGTTAAAGAGACAAGGTGGCGAGCGTTTAGGGAAAAGCCTCGGCAAAAGATCGTGGCAGGTGAGAAGTAAAGAGACGAGCGCAAGCGAACCACTGATGACGTGTCGAAATATGCACAGACGATATCAAAACCAGGGTTGGACCCGGAATTCTGGGACAAGTATGGCAGGAGCCTGATTATTGGCCATACGGTATCCGGCAT
This sequence comes from Puniceicoccaceae bacterium, assembly GCA_050301675.1. GTDB lineage: Bacteria > Verrucomicrobiota > Verrucomicrobiia > Opitutales > Coraliomargaritaceae > Lentimonas. The sequence continues at coordinate 11,041 of JBNKZP010000004.1, read as the reverse complement.
AAAGGTGGCGTGACTTTACATTAGGCTAAGATATGGAACGTGAGAACCTGTCGTAGCGATGAAAAAGGAAAAATTCAATCGGAAGACCCGGAAGAATGAAAGTACCGAAGCGTTGCACAGGGGCGGAAGAATCCGTATTAGTGATGAAGCCTCTGTAATGGAAGTGGAGCGAAGGGGTTCTATTGTCCAGCCAATCCCGCAGAACAACCGGAAACGGAAGGACTCTGCGGAGGAAGCAAAATCGTATAAGATACCCAAACAACAAGTGTGGGAAGCCTATAAGAGAGTGAAAGCTAATCAAGGTGCTGCCGGAGTCGATAGAGAGTCGATTTCCGATTTTGAGAAGAAGTTGAAAGACAACCTCTACAAGATATGGAATCGAATGAGTTCAGGCAGCTACTTTCCCCCACCAGTCATGGAGGTAAGCATACCAAAAGATGGAGGGGGCGAACGCAAACTGGGCATCCCGACCGTATCGGATCGCATTGCTCAGATGGTAGTAAAGATGCAAATCGAACCGGAGATGGAACGAATCTTTCATCCCAGTTCCTATGGCTATCGTCCGGCTAAATCAGCACACGAAGCCATCGGGCAAGCCCGACAAAACTGTTGGCGCTTTCAGTGGGTGCTGGATTTGGATATCAAGGGATTCTTCGATAACATCCCCCATGATCTGCTGCTAAAAGCAGTTCGCAAACATGTACCTGAAAAATGGGCACAAATGTACATCGAACGCTGGCTAAAGGCACCGATGCAGGACAAAAGAGGCAAGCTGAAGGAGCGCCCCAAAGGCACTCCTCAAGGTGGGGTAATTAGCCCCATACTGGCAAATCTTTACCTGCACTACGCCTTAGACCGTTGGCTGGAGCGGAATTATCGGCAACTGTCATTCGAGCGCTATGCAGATGATGTAATTGTGCACTGTAAAACACAAAGCCAAGCCGAAGAACTTCGGTTGGCATTAAGCAAACGATTAGGAGAATGCGGGTTGGAATTACATCCTGTTAAAACCAAGATCGTTTACTGCAACAACGGACAAGGAGGAAATCCTTCCTGTGTTGAGGAGTTCGACTTTCTCGGCTATACCTTTCGCCCGAGAAAAGTTAGAACGAAAGCAGGATACATGAGATTGGGATTCCTGCCTGCCGTTAGTAAAAAGGCGACCGAGAAGATCCGTAAGGAGATCAGGAGCTGGCAACTGCACCGCAGGGTGGAACACACACTCGAAGAGATTGCACACAAAATCAATGCCATCGTACAAGGATGGATCAATTATTATGGGAAATATTATGGGTCGCAACTCAGAAGAACACTTGATCGGCTCAACCATGCATTAGTAAGTTGGGCAACCAGGAAATACAAGAAACTGACAAAACGACCAAGGAAGGCTCGTAAATGGTTAGCAAGAGTGGCTAGTAAACGGCCAAATTTGCTTGCACATTGGAAAAACGGGATACTACCTTCGTGAGGACAATAGGAGCCGTATGAGTCGAGAGGCTCACGTACGGTTCTGAGAGGGCCTGGAGGTGAAATCCCTCCGGGCTACTCGACTGAAAAAATCAACCGAGTCCGACTGCCGAATCAAGGATTATCTGACTAAACATCAGCTACAGTAAATACATTGCAAAACTTCGAGCTTTTCGCGGCTTCGCCCTTCGGCTTGCTCAGGGCCTGAGCCCTTCGACAGGCTCAGGATCTTAGACTTGTCGAAACGGCGTGAGATATAGCATATCCTAAGTTTCAGTGTTTCTGACTTTGGTTGCGGCTACGCCGCCCTGTGCTTATTCGTGTGATTCGTGGGCCCAACTGCGTTTTCTAGGTTTACGGGTTGGTCGTTTGGTTGTTTCTGTGAATGCTGCTGCGGATTTTTTGCAGAAGTTCTTTGGGCATATTGTGTTTACTGATGCGGAAACCAGTCTGTGGTGTTTTAATGTGATAACCCAGATGGTCGACACTCAGTTTTTTTATGTCAGTCCAATGGATGAAAGTCGCTGGCCTGGGCCTTTTTCTGAGTGTGATACCGGCATTGTCCCAGGTAATTTCGAGTCGTCCGATGGAAAAAAGGGTTATCGCTATTGCGCAAGTTACGAAAAAGACAATGCCGGCTGCTAGTAAATAATGATCTCTTTGGATGGCGCTCCAAAACATCAACGCACCCATGAAGGCATAGATCAAGGCTTTCGCTTTTTTCATGAAATTGAGTGTAAATAGAGGGCATTTAAAGTTCAAAGTTCAACGTTCGAAGTTTGATGTTCGATGTTCGATACAGGCTCTTTCTTTTTGATTTTTTCGGCTTTACTCATTCTTTAGATTACGCGACGATCTCCGGCTTGAAGATGTCGATAAGGTGTCTTTTGCATTGCTGTTTTTTACTCTTTGCAATGTTTGAGATTCCACTGTGTTTTCGACTTTTCAACGATTCCCTAAAAGTTCAAATTTGCCGCCGTTTCTTTGTATTCATGCAAGTTAAGCCCAGTATACATGTTGAAAACCTGACCCGACAATTCGGTGGTCTCACTGCGATCAAAAACGTGAGTTTCACAGTTAATCACGGTGAAATTGTTGGTTTCCTCGGCCCTAATGGTGCGGGTAAAAGTACGACCATGCGAATCTTATGCGGCATTATGCCTGCGACTTCGGGATCGGCCTGGATTGATGGTATTTCTGTTGCCAAAAAACCACAAAGAGTGAAGCAGCTGATTGGTTACATGCCGGAAAACAATCCTTTGCCGGAGAATTTGCGCGTTGCTGAATATTTGCGTTTTCGAGCAAAATTAAAAGGGGTTTCGTCTAAGGTGCTGCGCTCGACGGTACAGGAAGTTATGGAAACCTGCGACCTTGCTCGTACGGCACGACGCAAGGTAATTGGTACACTTTCAAAAGGGTTTCGTCAACGTGTAGGGATCGCAGATGCCCTCTTGGGTAACCCCAAGGTAATCATTATGGATGAACCGACCATCGGTCTCGATCCGCATCAAATTCAGGGTATTCGCAAGTTGATCGACCAGTTACGGGGCCGTATGACCGTGGTTTTATCCAGTCATATTTTACCTGAGATTGAACGTTCCTGCGATCGTGTAATCATAATTAATCGAGGTCGTGTTGTTGCAACTGGCAGCAGCGATCAGTTGCGTGAAGAGTTTTTGCCCGGCAATCGCTTTCAAATCGAAGCTGAAGGAACTGAAGATGAGATTATGAGATTGATTCAGGCAAGGGAACTCAAAGTCGAGATTCTGGACAAACAAGTGTGTGACACTAACAGAATGACTCTTATTGTTCGTGTTGAAGGCGCCGGCGAACTGGGACCTCAGTTAATCCATGCGCTCCAGGCATCCTCTGATTGCAAATTGTATAGTGTTGCGCCTCGTATACCCAATCTGGAAGAGATTTTCCTGGCTGCGACTAAGCGTTCCTGGAAAGAAACTATAGATACGACCAAGAAAACTTCTGTAAGCACAGCTAAAAACTAGCTGACGTCCCAAACTATGAGAAACTTTCTTACTTTGCTCAAGCACGAGATCCGCATGTTGTTGATCAGTCCGCCGACTTATATTGCCGCCGTCCTTTTTTTGGTTTTGATGGGGTTCTTGTACTGGGCTATTCTGCGAGGCATGGTGAATGCGCCTCAGGAGGATTTGCCAATCGTTCAGTTTTTAAACATTTTCTGGATACCGGTGTTTTTTGTCGTTCCTCTGCTCACCATGCGAAGTATTGCCGAAGAGCGGGATACCGGCACTCTGGAAACGTTGATGACGACTCCAACTTCGAGTATAACAATGGTTGTTAGTAAATTTCTGGGAGCCTACATTTTTTATATGCTTCTATGGTTGTTTACCTTAAGTTTTCCACTCATTACTTCAAAGTTTTTTCCAAGTATTAGTGTCAGCGGCCATTTACTGGAAACTGAACCGATTGTCGGCGGGTTCATCTTTTTAGCACTCAGTGGCATTTTCTTTATCTCGATTGGCATTTTTGCAAGCAGTATCACGCGCAGTCAGCTGGTCGCTGCAATGTTTTGCTTTACGGCTATTTTCGTCGCCATAATCGGCGGTCAACAACTCGGCAATATCGCACAAACCGGCTCCAAGCTCCCACTTGGATTGAATGGGCTCATCAACTATCTACAGGTTTTCGATCATCTCGAAGATTTTTCACGAGGCGTTATCGATACACGGCCCTTTTTCTACTACACAAGCACTAGCGTGTTTTTCCTCGGGCTGGCTACTTTGATGACGGAGGCAAGAAGGTAATGAAATCAAACCGCTCCAATGAATTTTGTTATGTTCGCCGTTTGCAGACTGTCAATCGGACCATTCAGATTATCCTGGGTCTTAGCCTTATAGCTACACTTAACTTTCTGTCGGCCAGTTATTTCAAACGATTCGATCTGACCAAATCGGGCGCCTACACGCTTGCCGCAGAATCAAAGGCATACATACGCCAACTTGAAGAGCCCGTAAAAATTATTGTCACCATACCCAAAGAAACAGAACAGAAAGAGTTATCTACCATACGAGAGGATTTACAAAAATTACTTCGCGAATATGAGTTTGCCAGCATGGAAGATGGCAAATCTCGTATAACAGTGGAATTTGTTGATATTTACCGTCAACGTGCACGCGCTAAAGAACTGGCCACGCAATACAACCTCACCAAGGAAAACACGATTCTTATTGTGTCCGGCGATCAGTTTCGCGAACTCAGCATGTTGGGACTTTATGAATACGATAATGGTCGTACCCGCGGTTTTCGCGGCGAACAGTTGTTTACATCCGCCATACTTGAAGTCTCCAACAAAAAACCACAAAAGATTTATTTTTTAGTCGGTCATGGAGAAATGCGACTGGACGATGTAGATACGCTCCGAGGACTATCACAACTTGAGAGTTTTCTGCGCGAGCGAAATTTTGAACTGGCGACACTAGACCTTGCCATCGACGAAAGTGTACCCGAAGATGCCTCACTTGTCATCATCCCTTCTCCTCAGGCTGGCCTGCAACCGGAAGAAGTCGAAAAACTACGCCGTTATATGGATGATCGCAATGGCCGCATGATCGTACTCATCGATCCGGGACGAAACCATGGCATGGACGATCTCTTTTTTGACTGGGGAGTACTCGCAGAAGACACAATGGTGATTGATAAAGGAGCCGACTTTCGCGTCCAGGGTGGCGATTTGATTATCCGTCGCTTTGCCGAGCACCCAATTACGCAACTACTGATTGACTACCAGATCACTACCCTTTTCGGACCACCCCGTACAATACGCGTCGACCCGGCGGCCGTTAGCGACAGCCGCTTACAGGTATATCCTCTGATTGGCACTTCCGAACAAAGCTGGGCCGAGCGCGACTACCGCACTCAGAACCCTCCGGTTTTTGATGAGCAGCGTGACCAGAAAGGACCGATTAGTATTGCTACGGTCTCGACTCGTAGCTCCGGAACCGAGCTGGGCATAACGATTCCTGTCGGGCGTATGATTGTTTTTGGGAATTCAGACTTTATCGCTAATAATCGTCTTCAAGCTTTTGGTAATCAAACCTTACTTATCAACTCCATAAACTGGGCACTCGACCGCAATAATTTGCTCAACATTCCAACACGCAAACTGGAAAGTTACCAGATCGTAATCAGTGAACGCGATTTGCACCGTATGCTTTACTATTTTGCAACCATACCTGCGGCTTTTGCAGTTATGGGTTTTCTTGTATTTCTTATTCGCCGTCATTAATCCGATGAGACTCCGATTCACAGCATTTCTACTCGTCCTCAACATTATAACATTTGGCCTTATCTTTTTGCTCAGCCATGAGGCTGATGAGAATAGCAATCAGGCCGGCGGACTTTCCGGCATGATCAGCCGTGAAGCAATCGAAGCAACTCGCATCGAGCTTAGTGGCAAAGGTCTGGACACACCACGTGTCTTGGAACGCAAAGGCTCTACCTGGGAAATTATACAACCGATTCAATGGCCGGCAAATTACTTTGCGATTAACCGGATACTGAATCAGTTGCAGTTTCTGGAAGAAGAAGCCTCTTTTTCTATCGATGAAATAGAGCGTACCGGACAGGCTCTGGCAGACTATGGTCTGGAAGAGCCGTGGGTCAAACTAAGTATCATTAACGAAGAAAAAACGATTGAATTGGGTATCGGCAACGTCACTGAAATCGGCAACAACTTTTATGTACTCGGGCCGAATAAAAAAAATGTGTTTGTCATCAGTCGTCAGCTCATCGATGGCCTGCTTGTCGATTTAAACGACCTGCGCAGTCGTGAAATATTCAACATCCCGGTCTTCGAGGTCCAGGTACTCAGCTTGCAAATAAAAAATCCGGAAGCAGTGGGAGACAACGACTTCAAGGTTCGAATCGCACGTACCAGCACCGGCTGGATATTCGAGTCACCGCTAACCGCAGAAGCCAATGCCTCTCAGGTCTCTAATACAATCAATACACTTACCGCAGCCCGTGTTGTAGAATTCAACTCATCCGAAACCAGCGACCCGATTTTACAAGGCCTTGAAGATCCGACCATGCGCGTCACACTAAACGGCAACAAACGGCAGCAAACACTTCTTATCGGCAATAAAATTATAGATGGCAATAACCGGCCCACCTATTATGCACGCATTGAAGGCAATCCCACGGTTTTTACAGTCGAGGCTGAAACCTTCGACAGACTACGCGAAGCTGAGGAAACACTCCGCGAACGCAGTATTTTGAATTTCGCAACCGATAATTTAACTTCCATCGACCTTTCAGAAGGCAAGCTTTCCGTTCGCCTGCAAAAACTTGAAACCGGCGACTGGCAGGTCATCGAAAGTAATACAGATGCCGGAGTGCAGCCTTATCGTGCCGATCCTGCAATTATCACAAAGCTCATTGACAATTTAAAAAACCTTCGCGCCAGTGGCTTTGCGATCGATTTACCGACACCGACGGATCTGGATCGACTCGGCTTTAATAATCCGAGACGCAAAGTTCAATTGACAGTCGGAGACCAAAAAATCGTTCTGTTACTGGCCCACCCGGAAAACGAAAACGAGAAGCTGTATGCCCGCAGCAATAAAGCTGAATATGTTTACACTGTCGACCGGCGCACCACACTCCAGAGTCTGCCGCTCAATACTGCCTACTATCGCAACAGGACTTTGGAAGTATTACCCGAGGCCGCTAAGATTACCCGTATCCAGCTGGAAAACCTGATTACAGGTGAACGCATCTTCGACTACTCTCTGGAAAATCCCGACGAACCATGGCTGAAAGCCCTGATTGATTTACCGGAAGAAAAACGAGAATCTTTATTTACCCTGCTGGATGCTATCCGAAAATTTGACGTAAAAGAGTACTTAGCGGATGGTTACAGTGATAGCTACTCTTTGGACAGCAAAACAACCCGCCCCTGGGTCTATAAACTAAGCGCTGAAATGTTGCTACCAGATGACGAGAATGGTCGCGTCGAAACACGAACTTACGTCTTCACTGAACGTTTCTCCGGAACATTACAAGTAGGCGCATCGCAACCGAATGATGTCATTTTTTCCATTCCTCAAACTACCATTGATGCATTATTTACCTTTACCGACGACATGCAGCCCCCTCCGGAAGCAACCGGCCAGCCACTGCCAGAACAACCTGAGATAACAACAGTTCCGGAACCAGAACCAACTATCAGCGAAGCCCAAATCGAGTCCGTTGAAGTGATCGAACAGGAATCATCGGACGAAGTTGAACCTGCACCTGAATCAATTGATGAGGCCGAACCGGAATCGATCAACGAGACTGAACCCGATACGGTCAACGAAACAGAACCGACTTTATAAACTACAACTCATACTGAATGTATGCGGAGAGGATCTAAAAAGAAGGCAGTTAAGCAGATTATAATCGGTGTCGACTTCCTACTGTTGATATCTTTTCTGATACAATCCTTGGTTGTTGGTTGCCTGATCGCCTACGGATTTATCCCCATTTCCGCCAACTGGGCAAACCAACAATTGCAAAAAAAACAGTTCGATGGTTTTCATATTCAGGCAGACAGCTTTCGTTTAAAATTATGGAACAGAATCGAACTGGTCGGCCTCAAGATTTACCACAACGAAATAGCAGATCCGATATTAACGGCCGCCAATACCGAAGTCCAATACAGCTTCAGGCAGTCTGACTCCCATCAATTCAATCTAACCAAACTTGTCGTTACCAATGGCACTTTACTAATGCCCGCTGTCTATGCGCCGAATGGCAGGCGAACGAGTGTCCTCAAACACGTTACATTTCACCTCAGTCCGGCTGAAAACAGTATCCGGATCGACTCGTTTGTTGCAAAACACGAAGACATTTATCTGCGCGGTTCCATGGAATGGCCAACAACCCCCCAAAAGAAACCCTCAAAAAAAGCTTCGCTCGAACAATTCTACAAACTCATTGCCTCGGCTCTCAAAGAAAAAACCAAAGTCAAACCCTTCATTCAGCCCACACTTGAATTTGCTTTGTCAACACGCCGGGACAACTCGGTCGATGTATCGCTAACTCTCTCCTGCGAACAATTACAAAACACAAAAATTACCGGTAGCTATTTTAGTCTTGGCACCCGGTTTGCATTAAACGAAGGCCAGCTAACGCCACAGACGCCACTCATGTTGCACGCCGGGGAAATCATTTTTGACGATCTGGAGATTTTTGCCAAAGACATTGTTGCCCAAATAACGGCCGAACGTTGGCCGGATCTTTTCAACGGCGCCTTGCCCGAGTTTGAGGTTAGCGCTTATCAACTCGCGGCCAGCGAAGTCGAATTGCATGCACCTCGAATAAAAGTAGAGCCGTCAGCATTCCCCATACTTAGATTTTCCGGCACTACCTGTGGACTCGAAGGTAGCGCTGCATTTTCAGGAGCCTTCAATAGTACGGATAAAAGTGGAAGTATGCATGCAAACGGCAGTATCGATATTTCCAATCTGCTGCCAAGCTCACTGGTCGAAAAACTCCCGACCCTCGAGTTTGGCTTGATGCCTTTTTACAACTTATCCATTGATTTTGACCCGGGATTTGAAATCAGCAATGCAAACTTTCATGCGAACTTTAAAGATTTGACCGTCGATGAATTGCAATTCGATAACATCACCGCCGAAGGCTATTATCGCAAAGGCATTCTCAATCTTGAAAACATACACATTGATCGCAAAAAGCAGTGGGTCGATGGTACTTATTATCAAAACACACACAACCAAGACTTCAAAATATCCCTGATCGGCTCCGTGCTTCCGAAACAGTACAACGCTCTGCTACCCAAATGGTGGAGCGATATATTCGAAGACCTGTACTTCGACTCTGAGAAACTGGGTTATGGTGATTTTACAATTCAAGGCAACTTCCGGAAAGCTGACGACATTGCTTTATTCGGTCATGTCAAAGCAACTAACCTGGCTTACAAAAAAGCCTTTTTTGACGCCGGCGAACTCATCGTGCGTGGCCGTCAGAACTACGTTGAAATTCATAATATCAATGCGCGGGTCGGCGAAGACCGAGCAACTGGCAACCTCGGATTCACTAGCGCCAGGCAGCCTCAACGTGGCTTACTCTCAGTGAGATATCGTTTTGAGGGGGCATTGCCTGTTGAAACAATCTCAAATGCATTGGGTGGCACCACAGCTGATGTCCTGAGCTATTTTGAGCTCACCGAATCACCACAGGTTCAGGTCGATGGTGTGTTTTTTAACGAAGACTTTGAAGAATACGCAGATAAGAGCGGAATCCAACTTCAGGCAAAAGTAGATGCACCACTCATATTCAAAGACACTCCGCTTGATCATCTGTCACTCAGGCTCATCGGCCAGGATGATTATGTCTACCTGCGTGACGTTAAATTCGGCTATGCTGACGGTGCTGGCAACGCCAAGATCGATATTTTTCCTGCTGAAGATGAAACCAGTGAGATGTGCTTTATACTTAATCTTAAAAATGCCAACCAGGCCAAAGCGATTCAAAATCTACCCAGCATAGACAATGCAGAGGATCCACTCACTCCTTATCCCGAAAGTAAAGAAGAAGATCCGGCAAGAGCGTTCGGTCTGGTCGATCTAAACCTTCATGCCAAAGGTCCGTTAACCGACATCTACGGATTTGAAGGATACGGTGATATGGAAGTGCGCAACAAAGCGCTCGGCTCCATTCAGTTGCTGGGGCCACTCTCCGAACTCCTCAAAAACACGAGCTTTAATTTCACATCCTTTAACTTAGACCGCATGAATGTCATCTTTGAGGTGGATCAGGAACAGCTCATCATAACAGACTTAGGCATAAACGGCCCACGCACTCGCATCTGGGCGGACGGCACCTTTCAGCTACCGGATCAAGCGCTGGATATGAATGTTAAAGTAAGCCTCTTCGCAAATGTAGGCAATGCAAAGTCAACCATGAATGCAATTGGCCGGGCAATCGCCTCACCCCTGCCCAACTTGCTTTCGTTTAAATTGACCGGCACTATCGACGACCAGAAAATTCGCTCCAAATTTGATCCTCGAAACCTGATCCAATAGCCTGTCAGGTTCTCAAGAATCCAGGAACACCAAATTAACCTTAAAAACGCAGTTGAGCCCGCTAAGGTGCGCTAAGAAACGCGAATGGATTTCACAGCCACCCCATAGAAAATCAACCACGAAGAGCACAGAGTACACTAAGGTATCTCATAATCCTTAAAAGAGCAATAGACTTAGGTTCAACTTTTCAAATCCGCAGATTTCACAGATTTACGCTGATTTTATTGTTCGCCATTGTGGCGTTGCATAAAATTCGTGTGAATTAGTGATCGCGGTTTCTAAAAAAGAGCACAAGTCTACTGCTTGTTCAGCAAATCAATAATTTCAGCTATGCTTATTGCTTCCGTGTTTTCTGACATTTGAAAACGCTCTTTTCCTGAGTAAACAACGAACTTTCTTGTGGCGCGGATTTCTTTGCATGCTCTATGAAATCCGGGTTTAAGTTTGGGTGCAGATGATCTTTTTATCTCTATCGCCCAAGTTTCTTTATTGGACTTTTCTAAAAT
>JBNKZP010000003.1:0-28518 GCA_050301675.1 Puniceicoccaceae bacterium | reverse complement strand
CGGCGATTCTGATGATCGTAGGTTATTCAATCAATGATACGATTGTGGTCTTTGACCGTATCCGTGAAGAGTTGGAACTGAATCCGGGAATGGAGCTGAAGAAAATTATCAACCTGGCGATCAATCGTGTATTATCCCGGTCTTTGCTGACGAGTTTCACAACATTGTTGGCTGCTCTGGCGCTGTACATCTTCGGAGCAGGTATTATCAATGATTTTTCCTTTGTATTCATTGTCGGTATTGTAACCGGAACATTCTCATCCATTTTCATTGCGAGTCCTGTGTTTTATTGGTGGCACAAGGGTAGCCGTCGCCATGTTGAAGAGCATCAGCTTACGCCAAAGAGTTATGAGTGGGAGAGTAAAAGTGCAAACTGAGTAAAGAGCGACTTGCCATTATGTTATGGACCACCATCGAGACGGATGAAGCACTTGTTGATGAACTGAGTAAGAAATTAAATGTATCAAAAGTCATGGGTCGTTTGCTGGTGCAGCGCGGCCTGAAAACAATTGATTTGGCCGAAATATATTTGCGCCCGCGTCTGGCACATCTGGAAGACCCGTTCCTGATAAAAAACCTTAAAGTAGCGGTAGAACGTGTCGAACAGGCGATCGAAAGAAAAGAATCGATTGTTGTCTTTGGTGACTACGATGTCGATGGCATCACCAGCACGGTACAATTGGTCAGCATGTTTCGCCAGCTTGGTTTAGCTCCACGTTTTTGTGTGCCCTTGCGTATGGATGAGGGCTACGGATTGAGCCTGGAAGCGATCGACCGGGTGCTGGGGGACAACGTTCCGGATTTGTTTATTGCCGTGGATTGCGGAACCAACTCGCATGAGCAGATTAAGTATTTACGTGAATTAGGCTGTGATGTAATTATCATCGATCATCACCAAAGCAAGACAGTAGCGCCAGAGAACTGTATTTTCATCAATCCGCATGTGAATGATGCAGAGGATGCTCCCTGGAGAGACCTTTGTACGGCTGGTCTTGTTTTTAAGTTCCTGCATGGGCTGTTAAAGAGTCGTCGGTCTGCCAACGATCCGCAAGTTGCAGGGCTTCAGTTAAAAGACTATCTTGACCTGGTGGCGATGGGTACCGTCGCCGATCTGGTTCCGCAGTGTGATGAGAATCGTATTTTGTCCTGGTTCGGGTTGCGGCATCTGCGTGCAAACGGTCGTTCCGGAATTGTTGCATTGGCCAAAATCAGTGGGATTGATACAAGTCAGGAGATGACTAGTGCGGACATTTCGTTCAAGCTGGCGCCAAGAATCAATGCGAGCGGTCGTCTGGCAGATGCAACTTTGCCGATTACTTTGCTATTAAGTGAGGATTCGCAGGTTAACCAAAAGATTGCTGAAGAGCTTGATGAAATCAACCGTGAGCGTCAGAGCATCCAGCAAAGGATCATTGCCGAGGCAGAGCAACGAGCCAGGGCTGAATTTGTCGATGCGCCCGGTATCATTTTGTTTGGTCGGGACTGGCATCCTGGAGTTGTTGGCATTGTAGCGAGTCGGATAAGCCGGCAGTTTCACAAGCCCTGTGTAATTTTAGGAGCGGAAGGCGACAATGCCAAAGGCTCCGGAAGGAGTGTTGCAGCAGTAAACCTGGTTGAAGTGTTTGAGCATTGCACCGATCTGCTCGAAAGCTGGGGTGGGCACCCGATGGCGGCAGGCGTTTCTTTGAAGATTTCCAATGTGGACAGATTTACCCAAAGATATCTGGAAGCGCTTCATTTACTGTATCCGGAAGGAATGGCTGAGCCGTCGTTGCAGATTTCTGCCTGGCTTGATGTTGATGATTTGAATGAAGGTTTGTTAACGGAGTTAGACCGTTTGCATCCCTTTGGTCAGGAAAACCGTGAGCCGATCTTTGGACTCAAAGGTGTTGTTCTCAGTGGGGCGCCGTTACTGTTTGGAGAGAATAATTTTCGTTTTTACCTGTCTGATTCAATGGGCAACTCTATATCTGGTGTTGCCTGGCGCATGCCATCCATTCCCAAATCAGATCAGCCGATTGATATAGCCGTGCGTTTTGCGTGGAACTACTGGCGGAACCGCCGCAGTCCTCAGCTAACTTTAATGGATTGGAAGCCAGCTTGAAAAAAATTATCCCCAAAAGCGTAGTTGAACCATCACGAATCAATACGGAGCAGCAAAGCCGAAACCAAAACCTGAAAGATTGAAAGCTAAAAAATGCTTTTTTCTCACACGGAGGCACGGGGACACGGAGATTTATTTAGAGTTGTCCATGGATGATCCTGCTAATTCCATCCTTCATTAAAGCATCTCCAAAATTAAGAAGATAGCCAATTTTTAAATCGGTCAATCGTAAGTAGGTTAGTAATTGTTTTTTATGTGCAGGACTTACTCTATCTACAGATTTAAGCTCAATAATGACTTTCTGTTCAATAATAAGGTCGGCTCGAAATCCCTGATCAAACCTTACACCTTTATACTCAATTGCTACTGGAACCTCACGTTCTACCTTTAAACCCTGTCTCTCTAGTTCGCGGGCTAAAACTACCTGATAAACTATTTCCAGTAAGCCGGGGCCAAGCTCACGGTGCAAGTTGATCGCACTCTCAACTATTATATCTCCAATTTTATTCTCAGTCATCTCCGTGGCTCCGTGCCTCCGTGTGAGTTTAATTTCTTTTCTCGAAACTACCTTGTTTTCATTGATCCTATTACCATGAAATCTTTTCAAAAAAACAAGATATGAGATGATAGTATTACGAATTAATTTTAGAAATAAATAATTACTAAATTCATATGGATTTGCTCATGCACAAGTATCTTTTAATTGATATTAGCCATTTTGGCGGTATCTAAGATTCGATGGTTTCTGAAACATAGCCTAAGTCTACTGTTTCTAAGAATTATAAATTAAGATCGTGTTCGACAGTTTCGTTAAATCTGTCTGATTTGAATAAGTATGTCTGTTTCAAATAGAAGAATACTCTTGGGTGTAAATGTGGATCACTGTGCAACGGTGCGTCAGGCAAGGTATCGTGATCATAAGCTGGATTATGGAAACGAGGTCGAGCCTGACCCGGTGGCTTTTGCTTTATTGTGTGAAAAAGCCGGTGCGAATGGAATTACGATTCATCTGCGGGAAGATCGCCGGCATATTCAGGAGAGCGATGTTTGTCGGGCACGCGAGCAGATCAGTACGCGTCTGAATCTGGAGATGGCCTGTACGTCAGAAATGGTCGAGTTTGCACTGAAGTTGAAGCCAGACTCGGTCTGCCTGGTACCGGAAAATCGTGAAGAGGTTACGACAGAAGGTGGGCTGGACATCGTCGGTCAAAAAAGTCGCGTGGGTGAAGTTGTCTCAGCAATGGCCGAGGCAGGTATTATGGTCAGCCTGTTCATTGATCCAAATCCTGCACAGATAGAGGCATCTGCAGAACTGAAGGCTCCCTGGGTAGAACTGCATACGGGAGCTTTTGCAAATGCGTATTATTCGAATGATCATGGAGTCCGTGAACTTAAAATATTGCAGCAGGGAGCAGAACTGGCTCATCAGTTAGGCATGGTTGTGAATGCTGGTCACGGGATCAACTATACGAATATCGTTGAAGTGCTAAAGATTCCCTATCTTCACGAACTGAATATTGGACATTCCATTGTGAGCCGTGCTTTGTTTGTTGGAATCGAGTCAGCCGTTCAGGAAATGAAGGTACATCTGGGATAGTTTTTCATCTGGTAAAATGAAAAATACACTCTCAGGCTATCCAATCCTCAGTTGTCGTAAGACTGCTGAACTTGAAGCAGCTATTCTTAAAGATGAAGCTGCCGAGTGGGCGGCAATGAAAAGGGCAGGGTGCGGCATTGCTAAGGCGCTGTGCCGCGATTACCGGGAACTCTCTCCACTGCCTAAAACATTCAATCTGCTGGCGCTGGTTGGCAAAGGTAACAATGGCGGAGACGCACTGATTGCCTGTCATCAAATCCTGGATGACTTCCCTGGTTCGCGGGTGACGTTGCTGTTTGCGGGTGACCCGGATCAACTGAAACCACTTGCGTTGCGAGCCTATCAACCACTCAAGGAGTATGCGACGCATTACACGATACGGGTCGATACCGATGCAGCAGCGATTGATGCCATACTGTATCAGGAAGCGGGCGATGAAGGATTTGATCTTTGTATTGACGGTTTATTGGGCATGTCTTTTCGACCGCCTGTTCGCGAACCAATGGCTATGCTACTCAAAGCCGTAAATTCATTTGATCGTATTCATTTGCGCGCAGCGGTGGACTTGCCGAGTGGCAAAGGTGATACTTCGGACACACTTTTTTTTCGGGCAGACTTCACTTATGCGACTGGAATTCCCAAGAAGGCTTTGTTTAACGAACAAGTTGATTGCGGTCGAATACGGGTCATCAATCTGGGATTTCATGAAACTACCGAATGTGTTGCCGTTGATGCTAAAGATCAAGTATTAGCAGAGCGTGTGCTTCAGCCCTTGCGGTCTCTGCGTCCAACGAGCGCGAATAAGTACGTGTACGGGCATGTCTTGATCGTCGGTGGTTCTGCTTCCATGCCGGGAGCGTTGTTAATGTCTGTACAGGCTGCGGTGCGTTCCGGTGTTGGGCTGGTTACGGCATTTGCTCCGGTTTCTGTTTCAGCAGCGCTGGCAGCGCGGGTCCCGGAGGCCATGTGGGTGCCCTGGCCGGAAACGAATGAAGGCGCACTGGATCCTGTGGCAATCCAGCTTTTACTGAATCGACTCGACCGGGCAACTGCAGTTCTGACAGGTCCGGGCATGGGAAAAGGTGAAACCACCGAACAGCTGGTCCGGGAGATTGTTGAGCAGGTTAAGCTCCCGATTGTAATGGATGCAGGTGCGCTGAGCCATGATATCGTCCAAAACATTTCTAACAAGCGTCAGTCAGGTGCTGGTCCTGTGATACTGACACCGCATGCAGGTGAATTTATGCGCATGGCAAAACTCGGGAAACAGGAAGTATCGAACAAAACTCTGAGAGCGTTTTGCCAGGAATTTAATGTGACGACAGTTCTCAAAGGACCACTTACACGGATTTGCAACGGCGATACGATACGTTACAGCGTTCATGGCAGCCCGGTTCTTTCGCGTGGTGGCAGTGGTGATATTCTGGCAGGACTGATCGGTGGGATGGTTGCACAGCAGAATCTTGATGTTAATGTTGCGGTTGAATGTGCGGTTACTCTGCACGGACTTGCAGCAGAAAAGCTTGCAAGAGAACAAGGACAGGTCTGCGTGCATACAACGCAACTGCTTGATTGTTTGCCAGGTGTTTTACGATCCTATCGTTAGAGGCGTAGCGGTTGCTCACGGGGTTCTTGTCTCTACCTGAAGCTTGAGGAATTTTCGCGGAGCTTCATCGACAGCGTTTTCCGTACGATAAGTAACAGTTTCCGTGCCGTCAAAAAGATCGTTGGGATCACCGATCAGTTTTACCGGTTCATCGATCCAACCGGGGTCGATGTTTGCCAGATCAGTTTTACTTTTCAGATAATAATCAAGAAAAGGTGTATGATGAATCCCGCTTTGAGAATCCAATATTGGATGTGGGAATGCTTTTCGGCGTGTGAAACTATAGTTCAAGTAATTCTCTCTGGACTCGGAATCCTGATAAAAACTGATTTTTGGTTGTCGATCCTGATCCAATTTCCAAGGGTTACTGCCTAATGCATATTCAAGCAGGTTCGGGTAACTGTCGAAGTCCGGATCAGCCTGAGCGTTGCTAATCACATTAGAGGAAAGCGTATTGCGCTCACCAAATTGTTCTATTCTCCACCCTTCCCAGGATACGGGATGATCGATAGCTTTAACGATGACGTGGACTGGCATACTATTGTTGGGACTGGCGCTCTGTAAGTAAAGATTGATGTGTAACTTGAGTTCATCTCCGGATTCAGGAATAAAATTTCCCTCATATGTCCAGGGTTCCGAAAGCAACATACTTTCATCGGGAGGACTCGCTGAGTGACCTAACCAACTTTGGAAGATAACACGGTCATTCTGCCAGTCGATCTGGCATGTGATTTTTCCTCCAGTGTCTGCTGAATCGTCCAGATTAAGTCCGAATCGATTTAAACTGTCATCACCATGTGGTTGGACGACATACTGAATTTGTCCTTGTCCCTGATGCTCACTGGTCAACCAGTTTGAAAATTCAATATCGATTTCTCTAGTACCATCCGAATAAAAGAAAGGCGAAAAGACGACCTGTGGATCAAGTTGGTCGAGGCGGGTACCGCTACCTCCTTCCAAATAAAAACGATAGATGCCTCTGGGCATTGAATTTACCGTGAAGAGTTCTGCACTCGACCAAATGTCACCTTCCTCCTGAGTTATTTTTAGATGCAATCCTTCGGCATCTACCGATACATTGTCACTGTAAAAATAATTATCTCCGGGGCCAATAGCTGTTGTCGACGGATTCGATTGTTTGACCTTCCACTCAATTCCACAAAAGTTTAAATCCTGATCATCATCGACATGTTTATCAGCTCGGACGATCCAGGTAACCGTGTTTTCTGTCAGAGTTTTTACTCCGGGTAACTCTTCAATGTATGTTGTTGCAGTTACTTCAACAGTTTCGAAGAAATCGTCGATGATTTCAAAATCAAAGGATATATCCCAGGCAAAGGCAAGCAGATTGCCCTGTGGTGTAGCATCTGCAATCGGTATGTAGACTGGCGGGTTTTCGTCATTCTGCCAGCAGACTCCGTCTATCACGATATCTTCTGTATTCGCCAGGACTTGAAAAGTTTTGGTATCTCCCGGAGCTGCGGAAACTTCTGCTGCGTACGGCAAGGAACGAGTCAGGAGTGGTTCCCGGACAATGATGTTCCATTTAAATGTATTGGCATTGAGAAAATCATCATAGGCTAATACAGTTAATCCAAAGTTTCCCGTCTGCTCAAAACGATAATTAAAATGATCTTCATTGGGAACGTGTAAGAAAGCATTCAGCGTATCGACTCCATTGGAGCGTAAGGGTAAGTCAAATCCTTCGACGTACCACTCAATCGCCTGTAGATTGCCTTCCGGATCATTTGCGATCAGGTTAAACGAAACACGGTCAGCGATTCCCACGGTAAGATCAGTATCTGCCGGTTCTACAATCAATTCGGGGGCAGTAACATCCGGAGGCCCCATTACCTGAATAAAAAAAGTAACTGTGGCAAATGCAGCGGGTGTTGATTCAGATTCGCCTGGGTAGAAAACTGCTGTCAGTTCAATAGGCTCGTCCTCAGGTGTCACATTGTTAAAGGTTTGTGTGATCGCGAAAAGCCCCCCTTTTGTTATATTTGCGGGTGCATTCGGGGTATTTGTCTGTTCCGGAGCTTCTTCAGGCGCTGCCGGATTTTTACCATCACTGGTCCACCACCACCACGACAGGACAACGTTAGGTTCTTCATCGTTCGGAATGGAACTGTTGTACCATTCACTCAGTAGTTTATCATCATCGGATTCCAGGGTGATTACAGCGATGGCTTCAAAAGTAAGTGTCGTCCCTGCAAGAATTGTATAAACGTTACTACTATCTGCGTCAGGTGTGAGGAGGGCACCATCCTGATTCTTTACCGCATAAGTGGAAGGAACTGCAATTACATCAGCTTCTGCTTCATTCAGGCTGCTTGCGATTGCAGCCAAAAATATAATTGAAAAAGCAAATATAGTATGGGGTTGGGGTATCATTAAGTTTATTAAATGCCTAACAGGGCATGCTAACGTAGAAGGGATAAAACATTTTCTTTCAGGTTAAGCGTTTTGGCAAGTGTATATTCAAAGACTTTTGAATCTCCATGCTGACTGACCCAGTTCAAGTGGCGGTTTGCAGTTTCAGTTTCACCTAGCAGGCGCATATAAAGACCTATGTAGGTATGTGCTTCTGTTTCTTCAGCCAGACTGGACACGAAGCTAATCAGTTTAGCTTCATCAATCTTGCCATTTAGGTAGCGAATTACGGGTGCAGGCCACTGATCTGTCAGCTTATCTTTACTGGCATATTTAAGTGTGCGAAGTGCGTTCTCAGAATCACCCGATGCGTGATAAGAAAAAAAAGCGATCAGCAAAGGATACAAGGAGGTAATTCCTTTGCGGTTGTACATCAATGATGCCAGCTTTGCCGATTCAGCGGCTTCCTGAAACTTACCACGACACATTTGCGTCCATGCAATGGATTCATAGTAAAAACCGTTTACAGGCTGATCAGCGACAGACCGTTGAAATGAGGCAAGCGCTTCATCAAAATCCTCCAGGTTAAAAGCCGCGAGCCCACGGCCATTCCATGCACCAGAATGCTGGGGGTTTTGCTGCGTGATCCAATTGTAGGCATCAAAAGCATCCTTATGGCGCTCATTTTCAGCAAAAATAACAGCTTGGCCAAAACGTGCTTCTATATTGTCAGCATCTTTCTCAAGAACTTTACCAAATATGGCCAGAGCTTCGTCCAGATGGCCGGACTTAAGTTGTTCATAGCCTTCTGCGACCGATACTTGGTCCGTTTTGACAGGAGTGATTTCTGGCTCAGCAAAAATTAACGAAGGACTGCAAAGAAGAGCGAAAAACACTAAATAATAACTTTTCATTAAATAGATACGAACTGACTGATTTTAAGAACAAATGACTAATATCCTCTATGAACAATTTTACAATAAAAGCAAACAATAGTTTGTTTGAACCGAGTTCGGCAAAGCCGGAAGCAACATCGAACATCGAATACAGAACTAAAATGATTTTAAAAGTAAGGTACTAAAGATAAGAACCAATTTAAACCACTGATCACACTGATGTACACGGATAAACGGTTATCCAATTTTAAAAGTACAGTTGATTTTTGTGACTTTTTGTGGCTAAAAACCTGGAAGTCAGGTCAACGTGTGATGTTCTTTTGGTTTCGGCTTTGCCAGGTTGAGATTAAGAGTACGATTAAGAGTGATACCAAATGGCAAAAAGTTTGAAATGGCACCTGATCAAAACCACTGATAGAGAAAGCAATAGACGAGCACGCCTGTGACTGACACGTAATACCAGATTGGAAAAGTCCAGCGTGCCCAGGCGCGGTGTTTTTCACGTTTGTCTTTGATCGCGAGTGTGAGGGTAATCAGGATCAACGGCACGATCAGTGCGGCAAGTATGATGTGACTGACCAACATGGTATAGTAGATCTTGCGCCACATGCCTTCACCGGGAAAAGGTGTATGGACTCCATGAACCAGACATTTATGCAGTACATAAAAGAACAAAAAGACGACTGAAACAGAAAAAGCACTGACCATACAAGTGCGGTGCGCTTTTTCCCGCCCAGTTTTGATATAGACATAGCCGATCGTCAGCAAGATGGTTGCGATGCTATTTAGCAGGGCATTTACAGTGGGAAGTGATTCTGTGAAAGACATTGTTTTAAATCAGCCATAGATCCAAAACGAGCGGGAATAACAAAGCCGGCAAATAGAAGATTGAAGCAAAGAATAGTTTGCGCGCAGCCGTGTCTCGCTTGTTAGGATCTAAAAAGTGAATTGCCGGACGTAGTAAGTATATACCGGCAACGATGGCGATCGTCCCGTAAATCCAACTCGCTTCACCAGACAGTACCGGTAGCAAGGTGCTAATGACAAGTGCAACACAGAATAGGAATGATTGCAGAGCGACCTTGCGTCCGTCTTCATCCGCATTTGAAAGCATTACAAATCCACCCTGTTCGTAATCCTTTCGATAAGTCCATGCGATCGCGAAAAAATGAGGCATCTGCCAGAGAAACAGGATCGCAAACAAAATCCATCCGAGCGGATCAATCTTGCCCGTTGCGGCTGCCCAGCCAATCAATGGTGGCAATGCGCCAGGTATTGCTCCAATTATAGTATTCCACGTAGTCAACTGTTTCAACGGTGTGTATACAAGGGTATAGGTTGCAATGGTGACCGCTGTCAAAATCCCAGCCAGAGCATTTGCGCCAATAAAGAGCGTCAGACAGCCTAGTGTGCTCAGACCAAGGCCATAGACGAGTGCATGCATGGGATGCACGCGACCGGCCGGAATTGCGCGTTCGCGCGTTCGCACCATTTTGGCATCCGCCTCACGCTCAAGCCATTGATTCAACACAGCAGCGCCGCCGGCAGCTAGTGAAGTGCCAATCAGCAGGCTCATCAGTACACCCAGGTCTCTGGGTGGATTTGCTGACAAATAACCAATAATTGCCGTGATTACAGAAAGAAAGCTCAGGCGTGGCTTGGTCAGCTCATAAAAGTCTTCGATACGATTGCGCAATGAAGCTCCGGACTCTGAGGAATCCGCAAAAGTTGACGACTTTGTAGTTTGTTGGTTCACCTACTTTTCAGGCAGAAGAGAGTGATGATTAAATGATCTTTACAGGAATTGTGTTTTCGGTGATTTCACTAAATTCCCAACGATATGACAGGAAAGTTAAGGCCCATGTACTTGCAAGTAGAAAAGCACCCATCAGGTGATGGATCGTCGCAACGTGCACGTTTCTTACAGTCCAAATCGTTTGCGCGCCTAGCCAAACCTGTAAAAACAGAAGTCCGAGCGCAGCCAGTATACTAGAAGCAAACGCCTTTCGGGTATTTGCATTCGCCCACAATTTACTAAGGTACGTCAGTAAGACTATGGTTACTGCAACCGCACCAACCCGGTGCGCAAAGTGGATACCGACATCGAAGTTCCAATATGCCGGAAGCAGACTTCCGGGTTGAGCCAGCGGGAACTTTGCAATTGCAAGACCTGCCTCTGCATGACGCATCACCGCGCCTATCAAAATCTGCAAGAAGATGACCACGGTGCTGGCAATTCCCCAAAATCGTATTGAATCAGGCACATTTTTGGAAAGACCACTCTTGCGTTCAATCCAAGATCCGGAACTTCCCAGTGTAAGTACGACTAAAATGCCCAGCACAACCATAGCACCGCAAGCGTGAACGACTGCAAAACTTTGCGCAATCAGATTGTTATCCGTTTGAATGTTGAGCCTGTCGAAAACAACCCGAGCGCCTCCCAACAGACCTTGCAGGATGACAAACAGCACCAGAACCCGACTCATCATACGCACCCACAAACGAGACTCTTTGAGCCACATCAGATATAAGAGTGCCAGCGAAAGTATACCAATAATCTGTCCCAGCAAACGGTGACTATGCTCTGCAAGCATATCTGTTTGCCGAGTCCAGTTTTCAGGATTAAGCGAACCATTGGAAAGCGGCCAATCCAAAAACGCCATCCCGGCACGTATCGTCGTTGTGAATCCTCCGGCATAGAGCAGCAAAGTAATCCAGCAAAGCGAAAATACGCAGAAAACGAACAGCCAGGGTTTGTATTTATTGGTACGATTTGGAGTGAACAGGTTCATATTTTATCACAGTTGCGTATGGATAATATTGTAACTTTGTAATTTCTATCAAGTGGAACAAAGGATATGTGTGATCGAATCACACATCTTTAAAAAAAACTTTAGACGTGCTTATGTAAGCGTTTTGTAGAGTGCCGCTCACGGCCCTGATGGTACAAATGCCAATTCTAGAAGAGTTTAAACGTATTCTTTCGAAATTCAAATCGTCATCGAAATCGAGTGATAGTGTTGCTCGGCTCGATCTGGAATTTCTGGATCATGTCTGCGAAAACGATTTAAGGTTTTCGACTGTGAGCATTGAAGCTTCTCTGGGGTGTTCTAAAAAAGGAAGTACGTCGTCTTTAAGAGTGTCACTTTGCAAAGTATCCAGTCGCTTGCAAACGTCTCTGCGCCATTCTGTGGCCGTAAACTTTCCAGCGCCCTGTGTTTGATTAAGTGCATTTTGCAGGAGCTTTAAGTTTGGCAGGACAGGGGGGCGTTGTGCGCTGTACCAAAGCAGGTCATACCAGTCCCGACCTTTGGGATAGGGGCGAGTAATCAGTGCGTGAATTTTGCCTGCCATAAGGGAGGAGAGGTCATGATGCCTTAGAGAGAAAATCATATGGCGATTCACAATTAAAGTCTTCAGTTCGGCGCCGGCTGGAGGATGTGTATCAATTTCTAACTTAATTGAGAGTTTTTGTTCCGACAGATTTGACAATCCTATTTCGTTAAGAACAGTGGCGATCCGAATCCACGCGGTGTGAACAGTTTTTCGGTCGTTCCAACGAATGGCGGGATCAAACCCGGCCAATGATAAATCGCGGGCAACTTTTTTCATCCATTTGACCGGGTCATAGCCTTTCGGAGTTTCGAGGGAGAAATCCAAGTCTTCCGAAAAGCGAGGCAAATTAAATAAAAAACGAAGCGCTGTGCCGCCGACAAAAGAAAGATGCACAAAGGCTTCGCTTTCATGAAGTGAGCGCAAAACAAAGGCTTGGAGGTATTCGCGTAAAAGATTGAGCTTACGCGTCGGATCTGTGAGCTCCTTAACCAGAGCAATAGCTTCTTCCTTCATAATTCAATGGTTCCTGTTTGTTCGGTTTGAGTGATTGTGCTCCATATGTTTACTGCATTCATCAAACGTGGAGAGTTGAATCTTTCAGCATAATCTTTGAGTTTTTCAGGATCGATTATTTCACTATTTTGAAAGCGCATCGCTTCCATACGTGCTTTGCTCCAATTCTGAGAATGATGATGCCAGTAGTCGAGAAGCGCTTTTTCCGGGGTGGCTAGGAAAACTTTTTTGTATTCAATCTGTGTGATGCGATACCCGAAAAAAGCTTCTTTTTTTATATTTCTGTAGTCGAAAATCCCCAAGTCATTTTCAAAACGAGATGGAGATCGAGTAGTAACCGATGTATAAAGGACGACTTTCTCGGGGATTAGTCCGTAAAAGCTGAGCGCCCACGCGCCACTGAGGTAGGATGGTTTATAGAGATAATTGGCCAGTTGTGCCAGATTTGGGGCTTCTTTTTGGTAGGCAGGAGCAAGCATGTAAAAACCCCGTCGCAGAGGCAGGCACTTTCCTGATTTCATCCAGCGGTGGAGTTGATTGCGTAAGTTCGTTCTCGGTTCACCGCTTAACTGAACCAGGGTGGGCAGGTCAAAAAATGTTTCCTGACCCAATATTAAGAGTAAGTCCTCATATTTCATTTACAATAATCTACATAAATGTAAATTATTGTAAATGAAATTTAACTTTCGATCTTCATTTTGGTCAAATGACTTTCATCTACTGCAACTGCCACCGAGCGAATTGATATTCCGGGTAATCGGGCAAGCCTATCTGGGTTGCCAGTTGGAGCAACTCCTGCGCTTTTTCATTGCGGGCGTGAATACGTTCGTGCTGAGCGAGCCAGTAAGCGGTTTCGCACAGTTGCTGTCGGGCGATTTCCGGTGTTTCGGCATGTCCGGCGGCGTCCAGTACGGCTTTTCGATCGAGTGTGCCACCGACGTATGCATGGAAGTTTATCAACAACGGACTGGCATCAGACGTTTCGATTCGTTGGCTCAAGGTGTCAATTGCCCGAGCGGAATTACTTTGAGCGATTTGTACGTATTCGAGATAGAAGGCAGACTCATTCGTTTGTTCCGGAACTAGCGCAAGATAAGTTTCGAGGGCGCTGGATGCTTCATCGATTATTCCTGTATTGTAGGCCAGAAGCGCATGCAGGAGATGAATGCCTGGGTTTTCTGTAAGCTTTTTTGCACTCTCTTCAATGAATCGTCTGGCATCATCAAGTTGGCCCAGTTGCAGATAAATCAGCCCCAGGCTGTAAGTGAGGGCAGGATTTTCCGGGTCTAGCTGAAGCGCGTTTTGCATATCAGCGATTGCCCCTTCCAAGTCACCTATCTTGCGCAAAAGTGAACCTCTGAGTGCAAGCACATCTGACTGGTTTGGCTGAATGCTGAGTGATTGATTGAACGCACTGAGGGCCAGACTGGTCGAGCCGTTGGCCTGCTGAGCCCGCCCCAGAAGGTTCCATGCTTCCGTTGCGGTTGTCATTTGATTGAGTGTGATCGCTTCGAGTAAAGTGATCGCTTGCTGAAACCGTTTTGCACGTAACAAGGCTTGGCTTGCCAGGATCATCTCTTCTTTGGTTTCAGGTTGAAATCCGTCGTTAATCGCTTGAATGACCTTAGCATCACCTTCTTTGCTTCGATCCACTTTTAGCAAGCACATGCCCAGGTAAAATTCCAATGAAGCCCGCAACTTGCCGGTGTTGTCGGGCAAAATACGTAGTGCCTGCTCAAAAGCTTCGCGGGCAGTGCCAACACGGTTGTTCGCCAGCGCAATGCGGCCTTCCAGATATAGCGTAATGTCCTGAAGCTCTGCTTCTTTTGCAATGTCAGGGAGGATATTCTGGAGTAAACTCCATTGTTCCGTGCTGGCGTAAAGAGAGGCGAGAGTGATCAACGCTTCCATATTATCCGGGCGCTGATTCGCTATTTTCTGAAGGGTTGCGATTGCTCTATCAATTTTTCCAGCCCGAGCAAGGATTCGGGCGCGCAGCATATTTAGTTGCAATTGGCGCTGGATAGTTAACTCACCTGATTGATCATTGAGAAGTTGCAAAGCCTGGTCGATGGCTTCCATGGCAGTGTCGAAGTCGCGTTGATTCAACGCCTGGTTGACTTTTTGCAAATAGGCCTCATCGGCAAGGGCTAGATTTCCCTGATTAGATTCAGGGTCATTGTGGTAACTTTGATTGAGAACTTCGGCGGCTTTGTCCGGGTTTCCTTCAGCCATCAGAAAAAGTCCGAGTAAATTGCTGGCGACACGATGCTGTTTGCTTTCGGCAGAGGCAGACTGGAGCACTTGTTCAACAATATCAATCGCTTCTTTGCGACGGTTTAGATTTCCCAGTACGAGCGCTTTGAGCAACAAATGTTCAAGATTGTCGGGCTCGAGTGCGATCGCACGCTCTGCAAAGTTCAATGCCAGCTCAGGCTTGCTCTGATCTAGCAAAATTCGCGCGTTCAATGTGAGTGCGGGCACATAATCCGGATCAAGCTTCAGCATTTGCTGAACTCCCATGGATGCTCCTTCGAGATTACCAATCAGATAATTCCCTTGAGCAATCCCGTAGTAGAATTCAATTCGCGTGGCTTCCGGTTTTGCCTGAAGAACAGACAGCAGAATTAAAAAACAAGGAACAATCAGGCGAGTTAAGAAAGTCATTTCAAGTTGGACTGATTAACCCCAAAAATGAGTCAGCTAAGGATTTGATTGTTTGGTATTACAGCACCGAGGCCATTTTCTCCAAGGCATACTGCAACCGATCGCGTGGGCAGCCAAAATTTAAGCGCAAGTGCTGTGGGCTGCCGAAAGGAATGCCGTCAGACAATCCGATGCCATGATCTTCAAAGAATTTTGCCGGATTATTCAGTTCCAGAGCGCTCACGTCAAACCATGCCAGATAGGTTGATTCCATCGGACGGAAAGTAATGGCAGGGAGGTTTTCCTTAATGAATTGATAGATGAGTTCGTAGTTGCTACGCAGGTATGAGAGCAGATTCTGTCGCCAGGATTCTCCATGGTTATAGGCTGCAGCACAGGCAGCATAGCCGAAGCAATTGACTTCGGTTATGATACCACGGATGGTTTTTTGAAATTGTAGTCGCAGTTTTTCGTTTTCGATTATTGAAAAAGCACAAGCCAGGCCGGGTAAGTTGTAGGTTTTGCTGGGTGACATCAGTGTTACTGTGCGTTTAGCTACGGATTCTCCAAGGGTGGCTGTAACGATATGTTGCGCTGCCTGGTCAAAGACGAGGTCGCAATGAATTTCGTCGGAAATAAGTATCAAATCATGTTTTTCGCAAAAGTCGCCCAGACGGATTAGTTCTTCTTTTGTATAAACGCGTCCTACCGGGTTATGCGGATTACAAAGGATAAATAGTCTGGTGTGTGGCTGCACGGCTGTTTCCATAGCATCAAAGTCAAAGGTCCAACGGTCCGAGTCGTTAAGGCGTAGCGGTACTTTGATTAATTCGCGATTTGAATATTCCGGAGCAGTCAGAAACGGTGGATACACCGGGGTTGCTGTCATTACAGATTCGCCGGCAGTAGTAAATGCATGACAGCACAGGTTTATGGCAGGCACCAGGCCGGGAAGGAAAATCAAGCCAACGTGCTTTCGCGGCGTAACTGTGCTGGCGTTCCAGATAGTTGAGAATGGCTTCAATCGGTTCCGTGTAAGGTATTGTGTAGCCGAAAACTCCGTGATCCAGCCGCTTCCGGAGAGCAGCGATAATTTCCGGCGCTGTTGTGAAATCCATATCGGCTACCCAAAGTGGTAGAATATCGCGACGTTTGTACTTATCCCATTTGAGAGAGCCGTAACCGTTGCGATCCGGACAAGTATCGAAATCGTAGTGTGTATTTGTCATAAAAAGGAGTTAAAAGTTAATAAGATAAATCGTGCCCTGCGAGACCTGTTCAGCATGTTTGATGGAAATCCAGCGTTCTTCGAATTCGGAGCCCCAGGAGTCGCTCACTGCAATTTCACCGGTAACTTCGTTGTAGCCTGTTATAAGACAGACATGGGCAGTTTGAATATTTTTACTGAATCGTAAATCACGCTCTTCCTCTTCAAGCTTTTTCTTCCATGCATTCCAGTCGCTTATGGTCTTTCGTTTCATGGTCCGCTGATCTGCATACAGATTATATTGTTTGGAAGAGAACAGCGGCCAGATAATCGGAAGTCCATCGTCAATATATTTTTGAACTGTACGGATATCTATCGTTTCACGTATTTGTTTAAGTGAACGATTTTGAGAAGATAAATAACTTTCCACCGCTTCCATGATCGCACTGAGATACGTGCCACCACCAACCCCGGTCTGACCAGCCATCGCGAGAATATACATGTCCACTGGGATATTTACGTAGCGGAGATATCGCTCGAAAGTGGCAGGCACACAGTAACCCTTTGGTCCCTGATCGACCATAGGAATGTTTTTAATAACGACGTCGCCGTTCTTGCGGTTAGTGACGTTTTTTCGGGTGAGTTTGCGCAGTGCAGCATCGGAGAGTCGTTCACTGCGACCGCGATTGTCGGCAACATCACTACTGATAATGCGAAGGCTGACGTACTCGCCCTTCTGTGAAGCCAGTAGAAACGCATGGTCTCCCCAGTCCCAGCGATAGGTGCGTTCTCGAAGGCTCCCGCTGCCTCCCAGAGACTGGCGCATCGGTTCACCCAGTGCTTCGCTAAGATGTGCAAAAAGTCGTGCTTCATCTTGTTCAACAGTTTTTTCCATTGCCTCAATCTCATCTCCGGTGGGAATGGGGCTAAAAACAAAGTCTCCTTTGTTGGCGAAAAAAATGCTAAGCCCGGCAGCTTTTCCATCGATTCCATTGAGCGAACAAGCATATGCACATGTGCCTGAGATCGTATACTTTTCTGTTGGATAATAACGGTAGCCGGATTGGTTGGCAGTCTTAAACTCAAGTGGCCAGTTCAGCCGTCTGGCGACTGACTCACAGGTGTCGTCCCAGAGATAGTTGTCCTGCAAAAGGGCTATGCCGAGAAGATCATTAATCATTGTATACTTTGATTGCTGCTCGGCTTCAAGCGCAGTGATTAGTTGCAAGCTTTTTTCAGAGAGTCGGCTCCGTTCGAGCCAGAGTTTTTTGTTGTTTTGTAGTTGGATGTAAACGCGTTCAGGTTCGATCTGAAGTATTTCAACCTCAATAGTCTTTCCTGATTTATTGGAGAGAGGAATACCTAAAGCATTGGATAAGATTGTGAAAGCGGTGCAGAGAAACAAAGTAAGATGTTCTATCGATCGGGGCATAGTGCAATGAAGCGTAGTCTTTGATTGATTGGAAAGAATTTTCGATATATCGGTTGATACTTTTTGCAAAGACAATAAGCATAATAAATTACGAAATATACAGTGTACGCTGCTGCATTTTTAATTTGGGTGGACCATAGAGTTTTTGATGAGGAACAAATTACTGCTGACAGCGATCACAATAAGTAAAGTTTTCCCCGTTAATCTAAATCAAAAAGTTCGATTATGTTAGATATTACATCCCTAACGTCCAAGTATTTTCTCGCAGGCCTGGCTGCTTTGACTATTTTTCTATCCTGGTTTGGTACACGAAGAGAAGTACCCGTCCTCTTGTTGGCAAATCGCTGGTTGCGCTGGCTATTGTTTGCAGGAATCTTTGCCTACCTGATGAGAGCATACCAGCTTTCTTTACGACCTGACTGGGTTCATTTTATTACTGGATTCATGCTATGGTTCTTGCTTGAAACTGTGTACAACTGGATTGCTATAAATGCGCTCAGCCGAAGTGACATACCGCTTTTTCCGAAGTTTAAAGTGAATAAAGATGGTGATGAATGGCCAACGGATGCTCATTTTGATAAACTCAAAAACTGGCTTGAAAGGAGAAATTTTAAACGGCTCGCCGTACTTAAGTCTGAATTATTTGAAGACATGTTTCTGCGCACTTCCATCTATGAAAGTCCCGATCGAAGCACACGTCTACAAATTCTGTTTGTACCCAGGCGAAAGGATAAATCCAGCGCATACTATACGCTATTTACCAATGGCCGTGAAGATAGTCGACTGATTACAGACAACCACTCCCTTCCGTATGGTGGATACTATCCGGAGAGCTGGAACTTTGTGCGCAAACCACTGGTGGGATCTCTCGAAAAATTATTTCAAATCCATACCAGAAGGCTTAAAGAAGTGAAATTCGAACCGCTTCCTTGTGACGGTGAACCGCTCGAAGAACTAAATCGCCAGCAACAAATGCTTGAACATTTGAACACAAAACATGGATTTTTAAATCCACTACAATATCGTGAAGAGGATGGAAGATTAACCTACGATGGACGTTATCGTCTCTGGAAGGAAATGTGGTTGCTGGCTTACTTGGGCAGATCGGTTTCTTGACCCATGAAGGTTATGGTTGTCCGTCTTATACCGGAAAAGAAAGCGGACATTCCTGTCCGCTTTTTTTGTTTTTCAACCTATATCACTCCGCATAGTTCGGAGTAATGAGATGATTACGATAAAGAATAAGACATTACCCGCACTGCAGAGCTTTCCAGAAAGATAGAGCTGCAGCTCTAAACGTTGATTGATATATCGACACCGGCTGGAAGATTGAGTTTTTTTAACTCGTCCACGGTCGCGGCAGTCGGCTCAAGAATATCAATCAGTCGTTTGTGTGTGCGGACTTCAAATTGATCCATCGCCTTTTTATTAACATGCGGAGAGCGATTAACTGTAAACTTCTCAATGCGCGTAGGCAATGGCACCGGACCTGAAACACGGGCGCCGGAGCGTTTTGCAGTTTCTACAATGTCTGTTGCCGACTGATCGATAACGCGGTAGTCGAAGCCTCTAAGGCGGATGCGGATACGTGGTGAACTCATAAGATATATTTAGTTGTGTGCCGGAGCACGGTGAGAAGTTTCAAGTATGGTGTTGATGATATTGGGTGGCACTTGCTCAAAGCTTTCTGGCTCCATGCTGAAAGAAGCACGGCCTTTGCTGAGCGAGCGTACGATAGTGGAATAGCCAAACATTTCCACAAGTGGAACGATGGCTGAAATGGATACAAAAGCTGGTTTTGTACTAATCTTCTGAATCTGGCCGCGACGACGATTTAAGTCGCCCATTATATCGCCTTGGTAGATCTCAGGAGTTTCGACTTCGACGTGCATCACTGGCTCCAGCAATATCGGGTTTGCATGTTGCATCGCTTCACGAAAAGCAAAAATTCCGGCCATCTTGAATGCCAGTTCGGAGGAATCAACTTCGTGAAAGGAGCCGTCAAAAAGTGTCACTTTAAAGTCGACTACCGGATAGCCTGCAACCGTACCATTGCAGGCAGCTTCTTTAATCCCGTCCAACGCCGGCTGAATGAACTCTTTGGGGATAACACCACCGGTGATTTTATTGACAAATTCAGTTCCGGCGCCGCGTTCAAGTGGTTCCAGTTTGATGCGAACATGACCATATTGGCCTTTGCCTCCTGACTGCCGAATGAATTTACCTTCGCCTTCTGTTTCACTTGTTATTGTTTCACGATAGGCAATCTGTGGTCTGCCTGCTTCAGCGCTTACCTTGAATTCGCGAAATAAACGGTCTTTTATAATCTCCAGATGAAGCTCTCCCATACCCGAAATCAAAGTCTGCCCGGTCTCTTCGTCAGAGCTGACAACGAACGTCGGATCTTCTTCGGATAGTCGCTGCAGGCCCAGTGACATTTTTTCCTGATCGGCCGATGTTTTAGGTTCGATCGACATGGAGATTACCGGTTCGGGAAATGTGGGCGGTTCGAGGCGTACATCGTAACCTTTGGCACAGAGCGTGTCACCCGTCACCACATCGCGTAAACCGACCAGAGCACAGATATCACCGGAGTAGGCAGTATCCATATCTTCACGAGCGTTTGCTTTCATCAGAAGTAGGCGGGAAATGCGCTCAGTCTTGCCAGTGCGCATGTTATGTACAGCGACTCCTTTGGAAAGCGATCCCGAATACACACGGAAAAACACTAGTTTGCCAACATAACCGTCGTTCATTAGCTTGAATGCCAATCCGGCAAGCTTTGCATTGTCATCTGGCTTCACTTCCACTGCTTTGCCTCTCGAGTCCTCACCTGCCATGGGTGGCAGATCCAGTGGTGATGGTAAATAATTAACAATAGATTCCAGCAGCGGCTGAATACCCTTGTTTTTAAATGCGCTGCCCGGAATGACTGCACAAAATTTGAGCGCTATGGTTGCAGTACGTACAGCTGAACGAATGTCGTCTGCGGTCAATGCCTGACCTTCGAGATATTTATCAGCGAGAGCATCGTCAAAATCTGCTAAAGCTTCAATGAGTTTTTCCCGATAGTCTCTTGCCTGTTTTATATAATCAGCAGGAATTTCTACAGTATCGAAAGTCATGCCGGAGCTATCGTTTGCGTCATACAGAATCGCTTGCATCGAAGCTAGATCGATAAGGCCTTCAAAATTTTCTTCAGATCCAATCGGTAATAAAATCGGGTGCGCATTTGCTCCAAGCCGATCGCGTATGGAATCAATCGCGGCAAAATAATCAGCTCCGACCCGATCCATTTTATTAACAAATGCGATGCGCGGCACATGATATTTAGTCATTTGGCGCCACACCGTCTCGGACTGCGGCTGTACGCCGGCAACTGCACAAAACACGCCGACTGCTCCATCCAGAACACGCAGCGAGCGCTCAACTTCAGCAGTAAAGTCAACATGTCCCGGTGTATCAATGATGTTGATCCGGTGACGGATTCCAGAGTACAGACCTTCCCGATTGGTCCAATTACAAGAAATTGAGGCCGATGTTATGGTAATACCTCGTTCGCGTTCTTGCTCCATCCAGTCAGTAACTGCGCTTCCCTCATGTACTTCGCCCGTTTTATGAACGACACCTGAGTAAAACAGGATGCGTTCAGTCGTCGTTGTCTTACCGGCATCAATGTGTGCAGCAATTCCGATATTGCGCATGTGCTCCAAGGGCACTTTGCGCTTCGACGAATTAACAGCTGCTGTAACTGAGGCGGACATGAAAGGAAACTGGAAAAGAACAAAAAATCGGGTGAGTGAAAATTAAATTCTCACCAGCGCAGATGCGCAAACGCTCGGTTTGCCTGAGCCATTCGGTGTGTTTCATCTTTTTTCTTCACTACGGCTCCGGTATTGTTGTAGGCATCAACAATTTCATCAGCGAGCGCTTCATTCATCGGCACACCTTTACGTTTGCGTGCGGCTGCCACCATCCAGCGAAATGCTAGACTTTGCTGACGCTCAAAAGATACTTCAACGGGAACCTGGTAAGTGGCTCCACCGACGCGGCGACTCTTCACCTCAAGCTTCGGGCGTGCATTTTCCAATGCGCCCATGACTAGATCAACCGGATCACCTTTGCCAATTTTTTCGCTTACCCGCTCAAAAGCTGAATAGACGATTCGCTGTGCGAGCATGCGCTTCCCACGCTCCATAATCATATTTACAAGATTAGTGACCAGAGTACTGTTGTAACGAGGATCTGGAATTAACGGACGTTTATCTGCTTGTCTGCGACGTGACATAACTTGAAATATTGCTTTATTGTTTATTCTTAGCCTTCGGCGGCTTTTGGACGTTTCACACCATATTTTGAGCGACTGCGGCGACGTTTTTCGACTCCCATACAGTCCAGCGCTCCACGAACAATGTGATAACGCACACCTGGCAAATCCTTTACACGACCACCGCGCACGAGCACAATACTGTGTTCCTGAAGCTTATGTCCCTCGTCCGGGATGTAAGCGATCACTTCAATTCCATTTGTCAGACGTACTTTGGAGACTTTACGAATGGCAGAATTGGGCTTTTTGGGTGTACGCGTCATTACTTGCACACAAACACCACGGCGGAACGGATTTGAGCGCAGTGCAGGTGATTTTGTTTTGTCTTTCTGCACAATACGTGGCTTGCGAACGAGTTGGTTAATTGTCGGCATTGGAAATTTGAGTCACAAAATTTTAGAAAAGCCTTTGAAATTACCATTTGAGGAATGTGATGCAAGTATTATTCACAAATTTTTTTACAGGAATAAGACTATTGGAAAGATCTAACAAATTGCTACATTTTTAAATTACATCTCTTGCCAAGAGGCCGACTCGGGACATGAATAATTTTATGACTTGCGAATACACTTCTACACGGCGTGTCGAATTTTCAGAAACTGATATGGCTGGGTTAGTACATTTCTCAAATTACTTCCGCTATATGGAGACTGCTGAGCGCGACTTCTTTGAATTTATCGGGCTGGACCTGATATCCTGCAAGCCAGGGGAACTATTGGGCTGGCCACGCGTGCGTGCAGATTGTAAATTTACTGCGCCATTACGCTTTGGCGATACGATTGAGATACATCTGGCGGTCAAAGCGATCAAAGACCGTTCCATTGATTATCAATTCCGTATCTTTTCCAAAAAAAAAGACGGCAGTCGGGTTCAGGCAGCAAAAGCACACATAACGACGGTTTTTACCCGACTTGATGAAAAGGGTGAATTGCAGTCCATAAACATCCCACCTGAAATCCGCGCCTGTATCACAGAGGCGCCCGCAACGGTGCTCGCGCGCCCGCTTGACTTGAAAGCATCTTAACTTCCAGATAATACTATGAAACCACACGCACTTGTAACCAACGATGATGGTATTGAGTCTGCTTTTCTTCATCAGCTAGTCGCTGCACTTAACAAAAATTTTCAGGTAACAGTCGCTGCTCCTGCATTTGAGCAAAGTTGGATCGGTCGTGCAATTAGCCGACGCAAAGAAATTGAAGCGATTTACAGTCCTTCTATCTTTTCAAAAAATGTCAAAGCCTGGGCAATTGATGGAACGCCCACCGATTGCGTCAACATAGCTCTTGGTAATCTGGTCGAGCGGTCGGTTGATATTGTTTTGTCCGGAATCAACATTGGGTACAATGTTTCGGAAACACTCATTCTGAGTTCAGGGACGATAGCGGGCGCAATCGAGGGCGCTTCCTGGGGTCTGCCAGCAGTTGCACTTAGTAAGAATGTGCCCGATCATCTATTTGAAAACATTCGTGAAAACAACGGTCGTACCCAGGGAGACTTCACTCATTCTCTGGTGTCTGCGGCACAGCATGCCAGTCGCATTGCCTTCGAAACACTCAAGGAACCACCTCAGAACTTCAGCATAGTAAATATAAACTTTCCTGCAAAGACCGACAAAAATACACCTGTGGAAGAAACGATCCCAGCCAAAGTCAAGCTGGGAAGCATTTACAAGCCGAATGAATCCGGGAAATATGTTTTTCATTTTCCGGACAGTCCCGAAGTTGTGGAAAATAAAAATTCCGATCTGGCTGCGCTTGCACGTGGCAGTATTAGTAGAAGTATTCTGGATTTTACTCAGATCGGAAAACGCACCTTAGAAAAAATTTAAGATCGTTTTTTAGTTGTCTGTCTGAAAACCCTGGATACGAATCCCGATATGATCCGATTTGCTTCTCAAAAGAACTGGTCTATGCTAAATAATCTGCCAAAGGTTTTTCGGCTGGTCGTGATTGTTGCACTGCTTAAGCTTCCACTTCTTGGTCAGGAAAACCCGGATTATCGAGGCGTCTGGCAAACTGAAACACCTGACAATGGTAATCTTGTCTTGATTGTGAAGCGCAACAATCTCGCTTCTTACTTTTGGGCCGACAATACAGATCGCACGGTCTATCAAGGATCGTGGAGTAGTGATGCTGATAGTGTCACCTTGAAATGGGAAGACGATAGTACACATCGGATAGAACGAAATCTGCTGGGCTACACAATTACCCACTTCGATGCTGCGGAAGCCATTCTTTACAGTGCTCCGGTTACAAGACTACCCGAAGAAATTCTAGGGCAGTGGGCCAAGGCGCCCTCGGATCCGGAAGATCAAATATCGGATCTTGCCAAATCCAGCGGATTTTTCGGGACATGGGAAATAGAAGATGAAACCAACACCTACTATCTGATTGTTGAGCCAGACCGCACGGCAGCAATTAGTTGGACTCAGAATGATACACACAAAAACGGACTACGCGGCTTGTGGGCAAAACAAGGCAGCGAACTGCACATCGCCTGGGACACTGGATACTACAGCATTCTGAAACAAAACGAACGCAGCTTTGTTTTTGAGTTGATTGCTCCTGGCAACATTATCGAAAAAAGCAATCCGGAAGAACTGACTGCGACTCGCATCAACGAAGACTTATTGCCGGATGAGTGGCAGAACCTTCGTATTGACGAGAAAACAAGTCAGGCAGGAGATCGTATATTTGCAAACCGTGCAGATGCAATTTCATTTTACCGTGGGTCCTGGATCGTACAACTCGCAGAAGACACCTTTGAACGTATCGAAATCGGTCGCTTTGGTGGCCTGAAAACATCGGCTGATGATACGCTTTACGGAAACTGGAGCATGTCCGGGCAAGACATCTTCATGAGTTGGGATGACGGGATACGCGAAATTCTTAAATCTGTAGGTAATGGCTTCCTCATTTATGAATATAAACCCGGGAGACCAATGGATGGTGTGCCGACACGTATTTTTTCCGCAGCGCCTGAAAACGTCAGCAAGCTTGCAAAATATATGGAAGGTCAAAAAGAAGTCGCGATAGCGCTGCTCGACCATGTAAAAAGTACGGGTTTTACTGCTGCCTCAAAAGACAGCGGATGGGGACAGGAACTTGTGAACTGGGCCTGGCCATTTGGAGATAGCAGTGAAGATGTGCCATTAGCCAATGCGCACACACCGTCCGATACCCAGTCATCAAAAAGAATCGATCCATGGTGGTGGCCTCTTTGGAGTGAAAACCCTTCGATTGAAACAACAGCGTTTGATTCAGAGCATTACAGCGCCGAAACTTTAAAAGATTCAGAAACCGTAGACAAAACGAAGCCGAACAAACCGGCACAACCCAACTGGGACTGGCCTTTTTGATCACTAACCCTAAACTTGTATTTCTGACGACATAAGCGCATCAAATCATACTGAAATAACTCCAAGGTTTTTACGAAATAAACATTTACGATTAACGAAATCAAAAAGACATAGGCAATTAACCGACTTCTTAAAAACCACCTCCAACATTATACGTCACTGAATGACGCAGATGACACTGTTAGCAAAAATAAAAGATGAGCAATGCAGCTATAACCATTTGGACTTCCTTTGGGTCAGCTGCCGCTGGTGCTTTGATGGGCTCTCTTTCGGCTTTCTACCTAGGGACTCGGAAGCAAAGAAAAGAAAACGAGAGAAAGAACATGCAGGATTACTTCGAGCACATTACGCTATAATGTCGCAATGGAATATTGTTGAAGGAATCAGAAAGAATCTCCTAGAGCCACATCGAGATGCCCCGCAACGCTTCCTAAAACTTCCGGTATTTTATTCATTTGGAGAAGCTGTTCGGGTTCCTTTTGAGGACATCTCGTTCATAGCGCACTCCGGCGAACCTAACATGCTCCAAGAAATACATATAGCTGAGCAGAATTTTGATACGGTAATTAATATTCATAAACTACTTACTCAAAAGCTAGAAAGCTTTTACAGTGATCCTAGTGTCAAAACAATTGAATTTAATATAAATACGGGAAAGAGTTGCGTTGAAGCTGACCCTAAGAAAATTTTCTTTATAAAAAAATTGACTGATATCCTATACGATGCAGTTGATAAGGCTTTGCCAATATTGAGAAAAGAATCGGACAACTTAACGGCCTTTACAAAAGAAAGGTTCAAGGGGATGAAAGCCCTAAAGCTAGCAATGAAAGAATCAGGTGAGGGCCATATAAAGAAAGAGGATTTTGCAGATAATTACTCTGTACGAAAATGGGTTCTTGAGATTTGGAAGGACCTCAAAAAACTAAAGAGTTAACCCTAGAAAGGATAGGCAATGTCTTTGGCGCTTCGACCCTACAAGTTGGCGAAAAGAATGGAATGAATCTCACGCCCACCCGCTAAGCGGGTTCAAGACCCAGAGACCCAAAGATAAAAGAGAATGAAGCTCGGTCATCTAGAGCATCCTTTATTAAAGGTGGTCTGAAACGTGTCATCAACAGGCTCAAAGAAGTTCCAGATAATGAAATGATGACAAAAGTGAAGCGTTTAAATCCTTGGGGTCTTTGGGTCTCTGCGTGAGCCCATTCGAAACAACCAGCCAGACTAGACAATCCGATTAACGCCCAGGAATAATCTGATAAGCCCCTTGCACTTCGTACTTCACATCACTCTGTTATTCAGCGCTCTACTCCGTGACACATCTCTAATGTTGTGAAAAAGAATTTTTTCAAAGAAGTACATTTCTTGAAACCTAGAAAACGCAATTGAGCCCACGAATCACAATAACAAGCACGGGGCGGCAAAGCCGCAACCAAAAGCTGAAAGCCTGAAAGCTAGGGAAACGCTATATCTCACGCGAAGCCGAGAAGAGCGCGAAGTTTTGAAGTGTATTTGCTGTAACTTACAGAACCTTTCTTTGCCAGTTTGGCGGCTTGAGCGATCTGTCCGGCGTAGCTGGAAGCAAAGCCAGGAAGCGGGCGAGAGTCAAAAAGTATGCTTTCGATTTACCGATAACTTTATTCGCATGGTGGTTCCTGTTGGTAGTGATGACGAAAAGCCGTTTGGTGAAAAGGTCGGTGAAAAGGTCGGTGAAAAACTTTCTGAGAACCAGATGCAGATTGTAGAGATTTTGAGAGCAGAACCCTATGCATCCGCTACACTATTGGCAAAACATCTGGGTATTTCACTAAGAAAGACGGAAGAAAACCTGAAGAAGCTCCGAGAGCGGTCGATCATTCAACACGTAGGGTCTGCTCGGGGCGGTCATTGGGAGGTGCTGGAATGAGCATCGAAGAATACTACAATTCACAAAGCTCGCAAAAAAGGTTCAATAAATTACAGCAAATATATCTCAGAACTTAGCGCTCCTTGCGGCTTTGCCCTTCGGCTTGCTCAGTTGCTTGAGCCCTTCGACAGGCTCAGGATCTTAGACTTGTCGAAACGGCGTGAGACACAACGCAGCTTTGGTTTTCAGTATTTCAGACTTTGGGTCCGGCTTTGTATTGTGCAGGTTTGTAACTACAAGAGCAAAATATAAGTCTAATGCTCTTTTAAGGATCAAAGTCGCGTCTGAACAGCATTCCAGATTTGTTCTTGTAATGCGCTGATCGATTCGGAGCCGTCGAGTATGAGAAAACGGTCGGGTTCGGCTTCAGCAAGTTTCAAATAGCCTTTGCGGACGGCTTTGAAAAATTCGATCGCTTCGCTTTCCATACGATCCAGTTGGCCGTTGCTGCGTGAATGTACTCGTGCCATTCCCACTTCGGGTTCGATGTCGATCAGGATCGTGAGATCGGGTCGGGCGTCTCCGACAGCGAAGCGATTGATCCGAGCTACTGTCTCACTATCGATCTTTCGAGCAACGCCCTGATAGACTGTTGTGGAGTCCATAAACCGGTCGCAGAGTACAATGGCGCCATCGGCAAGCGCCGGGAGTATGCGCTCACGCGTTAGTTGAGCCCGGCTGGCGGTGAAGAGCAGCAGTTCCGCTTCCGGGGTCATACCCTTACCCGCCGCATCATGTTGCAGCAAATTACGTATCGCCTCACCCAGTGGAGTGCCGCCAGGCTCGCGGGTTTGGAGTACGGAGTTCCCCTCTTGCTGCAAACGTGTAGCAAGAGCACTGATTTGAGTTGATTTTCCACAACCTTCCGTGCCTTCAAATGTTATAAAGAGTCCACTCATCTTAAAG
Source organism: Puniceicoccaceae bacterium (assembly GCA_050301675.1). GTDB lineage: Bacteria > Verrucomicrobiota > Verrucomicrobiia > Opitutales > Coraliomargaritaceae > Lentimonas. The sequence continues at coordinate 311 of JBNKZP010000003.1, read as the reverse complement.
TTTTTCGTGCAAATGTTTATTAACTGTGAGATGTCAGGCAAATCAAATTCGGTCGTTGCAAAAATTCTGTTTTTACTGTGAATGAATTTATACAGACAGAAAATGAACGTTTGCAGTTAACAGGGGTCTTTCTGTCTATTCAATTTGTGTTACTTAAACATGAGCTTAATGTCTTCATTTCATCTCTTGATCTTTCAGGCTACAGCAGACGCCTCGGTGTTTACCTATTTTGGTCAGTCGAATCTGGCGGGCAAAGTGATCGTATTGATCCTGATCATTTGCAGCGTGCTGGCCTGGTCGGTTCTGTTTGG
>JBNKZP010000002.1:0-29108 GCA_050301675.1 Puniceicoccaceae bacterium | reverse complement strand
ATGAAATAATCAACCTTATCCGAGAGAAGGAAGCCGAAAACTGATATTAGACGCTAAAAGCATAGCTTTTCCTTTAGCCGCCTTCAGAGACGGAGATTATTTCTGATGAGTAAACTGACAAAGTTGGAATCTCCACAAAGGATGGGTTTCTTTCGCTTGAAGAATTAGCTGAGAGTCTTCGTAGTTATGAAAGGGATTAAAGGAGTCAGTCCAAGGTTTCATGATTTTTAGTTGACCGCTTGAGTGGACTTGGTTCTTCGTTTGTTTATGGCTAGAAAAGTACGTGTGGAGTATGCTGGAGCTTTTTATCACGTGATCAACCGAGGCAACTATCGTTCATGGATTTTTGAAAACGATGGAACACGAAAAAGCTTCTTGAAGTGTCTAACTGAAGTCTGTCAGGCAAAGGGGTGGCGGATACACTCATGGTGTTTGATGAGTAATCACTACCATCTGCTCATCGAGACTCCGAAGCCGAATCTAGTAAGTGGCATGCGCTGGCTACAGAGCACGTTTGCCAATCGCTTTAATCGCTACCGTAAAGAAAATGGACATGTTTTCCAGGGTCGCTACAAAGCCCTGTTAATTGATGTAGAAGCTCTAGGAGCCGTCTGTCATTACATTCATCTAAATCCAATTCGTGCTGGGCTGATCGATATTGGAAAGTTGGAAAATTTCGCAGACAGTAGCTTTCATCAGTTATGGTACCCTGGCAAACGCTGGTCTTTTGGAGTTTATGATACATGTCTGGAATCCGCGGGCGGATTAGCAGACAAACCTGAAGGTCGTTGCTTATACCGAGACTACTTGCAATGTTTATCTGAGGATAATGTGGAACAAAAGCGGCTTGGATTTGGCAAGATGACCCGCGGATGGGCCAAAGGAAGCAAAGACTTTAAAAAAGCAATTCTAGAGGATATAAAAGACAAAAAACTGCTTGCGGTCAAAGAGCACGAAGCCAAGGAGTTGCGTGAGATTGTTTGGGAGCGGAGCGTGCAGGCGGGTTTGTCAGTGCTGGAAAAATCGTGGGATGATGTATCTGCTTCACGTAAAGGCGCTGTTTGGAAAATAGCATTAGCTTGCTACTTAAGAGAGCGTTATCTTGTGCCCCACAGTTGGATAGCGGATCATCTGAATATGGGTAAACCTTCTTCAGTACAAAGTTGGGTAAGCCGTTACCGCAAAAATGTTTCCGAAGAAGCGGAGATAAATTGGATAAAACTCAAAAATCATGAAACCGTGGACTGACCCTGCTATGGGAGATTTCGTCAAGAACTTTTATATTTTTTAAATCATAATTTTGTTTGCTGATGTTTTGTTCCCCTAGCAGGGGTTTGGGGGCGGCAATGAGCCCCCAATGAAAGTGGTTAAGTATTCAGAACGTTTCCTCCGCTGATGCAGTCGGGCTAAGTGCCGCGCATAACCTGCTATCTGCACATCATGTTATTCCCCGAAACAGTGCAAGTTGATCTATCCAATCGGCGGGAGGAACAAAGGCTGCGCCATCTTTGGGTCGGTCCTTCTAAAGACCAGGGGGCAGTTCGCGCGAGCCTCCGCTCCAAATTCGGAAAAAATTGGTTACTTGGGTTTTATCTTATACATATATCTTCGATATCCTTCCTGCTCTGAGTGCACGCGTAGAATAAGCACTTGGATAGTTTACTCTCAAGCCGACCTCTTCAGGCTGTATCTGTCCGGTATTGATACGCCACCAGTCGATCGCAAATCGACGCGCAATCGCTACGATCATCTTCTTTTTCTTCGAGGCGCCAAAGGGCTCGTTGCACATCCTCTTCTTCCAATACAAAATTGGTTTATAGTCTTTCTGAAACTGCAATAATCGCCATGCAGTCTCAATGAGATTATGCCGTATCCGCGGATTGCCGTGTTTGCTAATGCTTGTCTGCCTGCGGCTTGTCCCGCTGGAGTGTTCTCCCGGACAGAGTCCGGTGAAACTGGCAACTTCACCGCGATTAGTGAAGCGCGAGTAATCGCGAAACTCCTGATCAAGGACTGACGCAGTCAATGCGCCCAAACCGATCGGTAGTTTGCGGTTTGCCTTACGCTCTTCTCGGGCGGTTACTTCACGCAATTGTTCATCAATGGCGATCAATACGGATTGGAACGGTTTAAGGATCACTAACAAATAGTCGGGCAGTTCAGTCAACAGCTTCTTGAAGTTACAGTTCTTCCACCAACTCATTTTCAGTTCGATCCCGTAGTAACGAGCGCTACTGACCCCGACGTTTTGTAGTCGCTTGCATTCTTTTGCGAGCACCTCACGCTGACGGCTCAAGCTGCGTGAGCGTTCCTGCTCTTCGGTAGGCACACGCACCACACTCAGTGCCCGGTCATTACCTGCCAGGTAACGATCCAGGCAACTGCATAACTCGCGTGCGTCACGCCCGTCGGTCTTGACCTTCGAGCCGTATTCGTCCCAGTTGCGAGGACGAACTACCAGATTCTTGATGCCCATTGCTTCAAGTTGCCGATGCAGGACATAGCCGAAACAACCCGCTTCGTAGCAAGTGACAATGGACTTTGCCCGCTCGCGAAGCTTGCCGACCCATTGCAGGAAGGCATCCGGCTTGAATCTCTGTGGTGATCTCGGCGCTTCGCCGTCGGTTTGTTGAACAACGACGTATTGGTTTTTGTGGATATCAAGTCCAAGCTTGATGACTTCGGCTTTTGCGTCAGTCTGTTCGTGTGATGTGGGAGTGGATTGTTTTGTAGTTTTCATAGAGAGTGGATTGTCTAAACGATTATTCGTTCCTGACAACTACTCCCATGTCATCTTTTTATCCTCCCCTTTTTATCCTCCCTAAAGGAAATCCTGACAATTTGCCGTCTCCTAAAAAAATTAATGCAGAAATGAAAGAATTGTTTAAGTAGGCAAATATCCTTTAATATTTGGTATGAAAAAAAAGTATTTGGTTTTTATCACAGTATTATCCGTTTCGCAAGCATTGCTCGCATTTATCTCATTAGAGCTACTTAACAATGCTCCACTTGCTGAAGAGGCGAAAGATTTAAGAGCGTACATTCAAAAGACGAAAGGAGAAAACGAATTATCATCCGCCGAGCAAATAAGTATTGAATGGCTTGAGAGTTCTTTAGTTTCTCTAGATGATTATTTCCATTATTATAATTGGATAAGAGAAAGCTATATGGGTGCTCTGAAAGTAGGAATATTGTTTGGAATTATTCAAACAATATTAGCAGTTGTTTTATGGTCAAAAAGCGGTCGGTCCAATGTTTCATGATTTTCTTATCAAATAGCTACAAAGATTTTAACAGCGACAGGCTGAAATCCGAAGTGCTTCGTGTTCCGAGGAGCAAAGCGACGATAAGACCGGGCTATGCTAATCAGAGAGCCGTACCATTTGAATACGACGGTTTCGACCGCAGAGTGCGGATTTTAGAAAAGACCTACAGTGGCACAATTTGGATCACAGATTCGGACAACGTTTTTATATGGGATGGTTCAGAGATTCTGCAAAAGCGTGACAGTACAGGCAGTACGGTTGTGCGCAGCTACTTCGTCAACGGCTTTGAAGAAGATGGTTTGGATTACTACTACACGAAGGATCATCTCGGTTCAATTCGGGAAGTTGTCGCCGCAGATGGAACGACAATTCATGCTGTGTATGATTATTTACCCTGGGGTGAAGTAACTAAAATCGGATATAGCAGCGTAGCAAGTGACTTCCTTTACACAGGTGTGGTAGAATGGAGAATGGGGAGAATGGGGTCAGTCCAATGTTCCATGATTGTTCGATCTTTGGCAGCTGATTCGATCAATGTTTCAGTGCTGGAACTGGTTTCCATAAGCTCTGGCTCCAATCGACCCGTCTGCGCGAGAGCTTCGCTGGGCGCGCGGGCTCTATCCTTTAAGCTCAAAGCCGCGTCGTCTTTCAGTCAGGCGACGTCCTGACAAGTCGAGACTTCGCAGCATCTTCAATGCTAATTTTCTTACATCAAGCCGTGTAAAACTAATTTTCGGAAAGGATGGATTTGAGGTAAGCTTGCCCGCTTTCGATGTCATTGAATTCTCCTTCGAGTTGTGCTTCGTAGCAGCGTCTAAGGATGTCGCTGAAGTGAGGGCCTGGTTGCAAGCCTAGTTCAATCAGGTGCCGACCGAGTATCAGCGCTTTGGGTGCACTGTCCTGAATCGCAAGTTCAGTTGCTTTTTTCAGCAGCCATTTACCTTCCGGGAAGTCGTCAATCTGAAGTGGTGGACGACCGCTTTTGTCGGCATGGGAAACTCGCACCAGACGGTCTACGCGCTTTACACGGGTTGCCAGGCGACGCAGGGCATTGTCGCCGGCTCGGTTCTTGTAAAGATCAAGCGGGCGCATGTGATGCTCGACAAGCGGAAGTACCTCTTCGAAGATCTTTTTCTGTCGGGTCATACGTTCCAAAAATACACGGGCAATCGGGACACCTCTGATGTCATGCCGGGGGCTGCGTATACGGCCTGTTTCGGAGTCTATGAAGGTGGATACCGGTTTGCCCATGTCGTGGCAAAGCACGGCGAGTCCAACGATGAGATCTTCCCATTCCTGGTTGATACGATTGCGTGCAAAAGCATCCATGCAGTGACAGGTATGTGTCCATACGTCGCCTTCCGGGTGCCAGATGGGATCCTGCTTGCAATCAACCAGTGCTTTCAGTTCGGGAAAATAGCGTAGCCAGCCACAGGCTCGTAAGAATTGAAGTCCTTTGGATATATGAATGCCTTTGAGGATGAGTTTCTTCCACTCGTCCCAGAGCCTTTCGGGTGGCAGGTCTTTAGGGGTTAATGCACGGCAAAGTTTCAGTGTCTCCGGCGCTGCTTCGAGATTGAACCTGGCAATGAACTGCATGCCGCGAAGAACGCGCAAAGGATCCTCGCCAAATGCATCTGAAACATGTCGTAAGTGTCCGCTTTTTAGATCATTTGCACCATTGAAGGGATCGATCAGTTCGTCTGTAAGTAAGTCAAAGCTGATGGCATTGATGGTAAAATCACGTCGTGAAGCTGCTTCTTCGTGTGACATCCAAGGATCTCCCTCGACGACAAAATCCGTGTGTTTGGGGCCGACTTTTGATTCGCGGCGGGGGAGTGCGATATCGATGTCGAACCCTTTGACGATGAAGACACCGAAGGAGCGCCCTACGGGATTGAGCCGAAATTTTCGCTGCAGTGCCTGTTCAATTTCATCTGCGCTCAGGCCATAGACTTCCATGTCTACATCTTTTGCGGGCATGTTCAGTAAACTGTCGCGTACACAGCCACCTACCAGCAGGGCACGACCGCCTGCGTCATCGATTTGCTTTGCTATTTCGACGCAAGCCTTATGTTGATTTTGTGCAATAGTGAGAATCATCGTACATGACAAGTGCGCTAGTGGAACATTTGCGTAACTCTGTTAAATTCTAGCTATGTTTTATTGACCACTAGGATCTCACTAAGAACCTGGCGCGTCAGAGCTGCAACCAAATTTCAAGTTCTAGGTACTTCGAAAATATTATGTTTTTTGACTCACATAAGTTATTAAAACCTGTCTCCTGGTGGTAATGGTCTTTTATGATGCTTGCACCATATTAATGAGTCCACCAGCGAGAATAGATTTAACTTGTCTCAAGCTTAATTCATGCTTCGCATGGAATACGATTTCCTTCGATTTGTTGCTTAATTTAAGTCGGTTCGTTTTTTGAAGTTGCTTACTCCAGTCCTCAATATTCAGCACATCGCCTTTTGAGGTATTATCGTAATCATCTTCGGTTTCAAATGTAAGCGGGAGAATGCCAAAATTGACTAGATTCTGCCAATGAATGCGAGCGAAAGATTTGGCAATAACAACACGCAGGCCAAGGTAACGGGGCGCTAGTGCGGCGTGCTCACGGCTTGAACCCTGGCCGTAGTTATGTCCACCAATAACGTAAAATGCTTCCTTGTCTTTGACATGTTTCGCAAAGTCTTCTGCCACACCTTCAAAGCAAAATTCACTGATTTTTGGTAGATTACTACGGTAGGGAAGTACCCTTGATCCAGCAGGCAATATTTCGTCTGTCGAAATGTTATCATCGACTTTTAAGGCAACTTCTGCCGAAAATGTATTCGGCAACGGCTCCAGTTTAGGTAATGGCATAATATTCGAACCTTTTACAAGTTCGACTTCCTCTTTCGATTCAACAGGCTCCACTAAGGTTTTTAAGTCGACTGTGTAAGATTCCGGTTCTTTGAAATTAGGGTAGTCAATATCCAGAGTTCGCGGGTCTGTAATTTTTCCCATCAATGCGGATGCGGTTGCAGTTTCGGGACTACAGAGAAAGACTCGATCTTCACGTGTTCCGGAGCGGCCGGGGAAATTTCTTGGAACCGTGCGAAGGCTGTTGCCATCGGTAGCTGGCGCTTGTCCCATGCCGATGCATCCATTGCAGCCTGCCTGGTGTATGCGGGCTCCACAAAGGACAAATTTTCCAAGATATCCTTGCTCGGTCAACGTTTGAAGCAATTGCCGGGTAGTCGGATTCACATCAAAGGATACGCTTGAATTGATATGTCGCCCGTCAACCATCATTGCCGGAACTGCAAAGTCACGCAGTCCAGGGTTGGCAGAGGATCCTAAATAAGCCTGATAGAGTGGTTCGCCGGCGACCTCACTCACTGGGACAACGTTGTCCGGACTCGATGGTTTTGCTATAAGCGGCTCCAGCTTCGAGAGATCAATCAAATCGGTTGTATCGTAAGAACAGTTTTCATCAGCAAGCCATTCTTCCCAGTCGTTTTCACGCTGTTGCGATTTCAGAAAACGTCGAACTTCGTTGTCCGATGGAAAAACTGTAGTTGTTGCGCCCAATTCAGTTCCCATGTTTGCAATTACATGTCGATCCATTGCCGACAGTGTTTCCAGTCCTGGCCCGTGATATTCGAGAACAAAACCCTTTGCTCCTTTGACTCCGTGGCGTCTCAACATTTCCAATACAACATCTTTAGCACTTACCCAATCGGTCAAGCGGCCTTCCAAACGTATACCCATGACTTTTGGCATTTGCAAGTAGGCGAGTTTGCCAGCCATTGCCATGGCAACTTCCATACCACCGGCACCCATCGCAAACATCCCAAGCGCGCCGGCGGCGGGCGTATGGCTGTCCGATCCAAGGAGTGTTGCGCCTGGTTTACCAAACCGCTCCTGATGAAGCGGATGACTTACGCCATTACCAGGCGGGCTGAACCAGAGCCCGTATTTCTTTGCTGCCGAACGGAGAAACACATGGTCATCAGGATTTTTGTAATCCTCCTGAATCAGGTTGTGGTCTACATATTGGACAGAAATATCCGTTTCGATCTGAGATACTCCCATTGACTCAAGTGCCAGCATGACAAGTGTGCCGGTGGCATCTTGCGTTAAAGTTTGTTTGATGTGAATACCAATTTCATGGCCGGGCTCCATTTTGCCTTCAACAAGGTGCTTGCCGATAAGTTTATGTGTTAAATTTTCTGCCATTTACGATAAGTCCGGGTTAAGTTATTGATATTAAGTTCAACCATTATCGCTGCATATCTTATGCCAATTGCCATGGCGTTGCTTTTTATTGATCCAAAATATTCAAATACCTTTCCTGTTGGCATTTTATATGCACTAAAAAGCTATGATTGAGCCAAAACCAAATGATAAACATAGAACTGCGCTTATCGTGGTCGACCCATTGAAGGATTTCTGTGAAGGTGGTACATTAGCAGTACCGGATGCCAAAACGATTTTTCCTGTTATCAACAACTTGTTAAACAATCCAGCATATCATCGAAAAATTCTTGTCCGAGAAGAGCATCCTGAAAATCATATCAGCTTTGCGACACGCCATGGCAAGGAACCGTTTCTGCCAATCAAACTGTCTAACGGACGGGAACAAATGCTGTGGCCACAGCACTGTGTTAAAGGAACAGAAGGTGCCGAGTTGCATCCGGATCTGGATATTTCCAAGTTTGATGTCGAATTCAAGAAAGGCCAGCGAAGCGAGACTGAAAACTACAGTGGATTCCAGGATGAGGACGGTATTGAAACCGGTCTGGCAGTAGAACTCAGGCAACATGACATTACTCACTTGGATGTCGTGGGACTCGCACTCGACTACTGTGTGATGGAGACCGCTATTGATGCCACAAAAGTGGATGAAAACTTTTGTGTTCGTGTGATTCGCAAAGCAACTCGTGGTATTGACGTAAATAAAGGCGACATTGAACGTGCAATCATTAAAATGAAAAAAGCGGGTGTAATTATTAAGTGAGTTCTATGGAGCTGATGATAGGATTGTGCATCGTCCTATCACCGGGGTGTAATGCAAAAAAGTAGCAATAGCATCGTACCGATCGTTGATCGAGTCCCCCCGGGAGGCCCTGCGACAAAACAAAATATTGAATATTTGTCTTTAACTTTCTGGTGGCGCACATAACTTTCAAACACTGCGTCGAACCCCTGGAATAGGGTAACTATATTTTCTTGGTAAACGTAGGCGCTGAATCCAATATGAAGTGATTGAAGAAGGAGAAGGAGTTTGCATGGAATTTTATCAATGGCGCCCGCATCCCTGGCATGGACTTGAGACCGGAGAGAACCCTCCGGAACTAGTTTCCGCCTATTTGGAACTCACACCTTTTGATTCCATGAAATATGAGATTGATAAAAAGACTGGCTATCTGCGGGTTGACCGTCCGCAGTCAGGGTCTTCTCTGCCACCGTGCGCTTATGGCTTCATACCCCGTACTTATGCTTCTGACCGCGTTGCTAGACTTTCCCAAAGCGGCGAAAAAGGCGATGGGGATCCGCTCGATATCTGTCTGATCTCTGAGATGTCCATCAATCGTGCCGAGATTATTGTAACGGCACGGGTTCTGGGTGGTTTTTGTATGATAGATGAAGGTGAAGTAGACGACAAAATTATCGCCGTGATCGAAAACGATAAGATTTGGGGGCATGCCCGAGAGCTGGATGACTTACCCAAAGGTTTGCTCGAGCGTTTGCAGCATTACTTCTCGACTTATAAACTAGAGTCGCCACATGAGACGCCGGTTCATTTGGAAAAACCCTACGGAGTCGAGCAGGCGTACAAAGTAATTGAAGCTGCAATGGAGGATTATCGGCAGGCATTTCCTCGGGAGGGATAAGTCTGAGTTTATATTGGCCGTCGTTTATCTGCTTAAAGTGTTGGTTTCCAAAAAACAGAACCTAAGTTTACTCATTTCTTTAAGGTTAATTGAGCCTGACAATTGCAAAATTGAGGGCCGTGGCAAATGCAACCCATAAGAAGTAGGGGACTGCCAGCATGGTCGCGGTCAAGGATATCCTGCTAAAACGAGACAGCATCCAGAGGATGGCTATGAGAAGCAGCAGAATGTCGATCAGGGCCAACACAGGATTGCGTAACCCGAAGAAAAAGGGCGACCAAGGAAAGTTGAGCCCCAGTTGCACGAAGTAGGCGAGCAACGCCATTTTGACATCAGTATTTTGCAGTCTCTGCCGCCAGATAAGCCATGCGCTGATACCTAGCAATACATACAAAAGTGTCCAGGCAGGACCAAAGACCCAAGCGGGAGGCGTGAAGCCTGGCTTGTCAAGTTCTGCATACCAGGTGCTAACCGAGGTGGACGTGGCGGCACCTCCCAAGGCAGCTCCGATTGCGTTGAGTCCGAGAAAGGCTAGCAGATAAATAAACGAGTGCGGCCACGATGAGGTTGTGCTTTGCGGTGTGCTCATGAGTGGTTATGATGACAGTCTAAATATGCTTATTGGTTTCAGTACTTTACTATTCAAATCTGTGCACGCTTGGTATAGATGCATAAATTAACAGGAGTCCCAAAACTAAATCTAAGCAAATACAGGTATTCCGAAATCAAAATCGAATACACGACGCAGGTGCACTGCGAGACGCGACTGCACTACTTGAGGCAGATTTGAGTATTCGACGTTCTTGATATACCTCTTGCTTTTTCTAGGCTGTTTCAAACGTCCCATCATTCCAATTGAACAGAGATTTTCCACCGACGTATGCCTCGGCAATAACAGCAGCTGCAGCACTCCATGCCATTGATGGGGTGCCACCGGGCTGCAGGGTCTGGCCGTTTAAATATTCGGGGAAACCCCAGGCTTCTCCGGTTTCAGTATTGTCGGTTTGATTGGCTGTATGAATGCCTCTGACATAGGTTTCAGCTTCTTTCTTACAACCACGCTGAGCTAAGTCTGCAGCATAGAAGCCAGTCACCATGGGCCACAGGCCACCATTGTGATATTCGTATGGCTTGTTCTTAAACCGGTGCGAAAAACTTGTTTGTAATTTCTCCCATTGCTTGTCTTGTTGATGAATAATCGGGTTGAAGCCGGGCAAGAGTTTAAGTTTTTTGGAAACAACCTCTTTTTCAATATAGGCATCAACAGCGAAGATTTGCTCCTCGTTCGCCAAACCAAAGAGCCCGGCTAATACGTTAGCGAGAGTATCAAAGCGATAGTTGTAACCCAATGGGCTAAAACAAGGCATCCAGTGTTGATATTTTAGCGCACTGGCTTTTTTGCGGCCTCTTTTGAAAATGTTTTCATGATAGATCCGATCGACTTTTGCTTCCGAATCAAATAACCAGTAATTGGCTTGCAGCAAATTTTGCAGGCGAGTGACTTTGTCAGTTGAGGCTTTAATGGAAGAGGAGTCGCGGTATTGTTCAATTGCACAAAAGATTTTTTGTGCTTGAAGATAAAGAAGCTGATCGTAGAGAACGTAGCCACTCTGCGGATATTCATCCGCCCAGTCACCGGTTGGAGGTACATACAGCAGGCCGCGAGCATTGAACTCCCAGGCGCCAAGCAGCCTACGGATTTTGTTCAAAGGTTCCAGCATGCGGTCCAGGAAGTCTGTGTCATTTGTGTGGCGCCAATATTCGCCGCAGCTGATTACAAACCATAGGTTAGAGTCGACGCGTCCGGTGGTCCCGCCATAGCTAACTTTGTTGGTGACAGGATCGACATTGCTGGGAATTTCGCCATGTGGACCCTGGTATTCAGCAAGCGTTTCTAAGCTACGGCGGCAACTATCGACAAGTGCTTCATCATCGCTTAAAAGTGCTGCTAATCCCGTAATGCTGCTGTCGCGGCCCCATACCCGATGATAATTTTCTTTTTCTACAGTGGAAGCCACGAAACCGTGTTCAGTCGAGCATCGGTGCAATTGTTCAATTGCTTTTTGGTAACCTTCATTGGTTGTTTTATAAGTGGGGGCTTCGGTATTTTTATTAGACATGTTAATCTTCCAAAATGCTCAGCCAATGACGTAAGCCGTCCACAACGCCGTCGGCATGGTTCTTATCAGATACGTAGATCTGGTCGTTATTCACAGCAAGCTCACGCAAATCAGTATCCGCATTTCCGACGACGATTCCGTGGAAACCGTGTGCCATTAGCGTTTTATCATTACCTGAATTACCGGCAGAGATAATACGGCGTTGCGGTATATTGAGGCGTTCGGCGACGTAACAACCGGCTGTGCCCTTGTCTACATTTGCAGGAAGAAAGTCCAAATCCTTATTGGAACTGTAAATTAAATTCGCTTGAATACCCACACCGCTGAGGCGCTGCTGTAAATTATCAAGCTGCTCTTGGGTGGCATTGGGATAAAAATAGCTTACCTTAAAGTCAGACTGAGCTGACTCTGGCTGCAGTTGGAGCTGGTCGACGTCGGCAAACAACTCGCGTATTTGTCTAGCAGACCAATCCTTTGATATGCGTTGAATCCAGCCGGGATCAAGTTCACAGCTAGCGAAGGACCGGATATCACTGCCGACACCGCCGATAATATATACCGGTTCGGGCAGGTCGGTATTCTCTACATCGTTCTTAATTGAGTCAAAGAATCGACCAGAGGCGTAGGCAATTATCAATTCATGCTTACATTCGTTGGCCAAATATTCAGCGAGTCGTTTTGTGGCTGCGTCGTTGCCCAAGACTGTATCATCGACATCGCTTAAAAGGAGAAATTTATTTTCTAATTCAGACATGGTTTTGTATTCTGTGATTCATATTGACAGGTTGAGAGGACAACAGTGATTCAACTCATGTTCATTGAATGCAATGTAAATGCCAAAGAAAAATTTCAAAACTAAGAAACTGAAATCCGGTCTGTTTCGTTCTACCTCGATCCTGTAATTGAGTTTCAGACACGTTTAATATTCGTTCTTTTTTATCAAATGATACAGACATACAAAATAAGCGTTTTATCCATTTTATTTATGCATTTTACATCTTTTATCTACAGTCAGTAATACAGTTGAATTAACGACATGACTCCGTTCGTAAACAACTCGCAAGCAGGATAGAACTGAACCTGGCAGGGGCCGGAACTAAGTGAACATCAAACGTTGAACATTCAATACTACCAAATTTATGCTAAACATGAACGGATTTGGAAAATATATTATAAGTATTTTTCTACTTGTTGTAGGCCTTTTTCGAACGGTGTAATAAATTTTTGAATACCTTCATCTTCTAAACGCTGGTTAACGTATTTAAGATCGATTCCAAGATCCTTAATTTGCTGGATTGTTTGGTCGGCTTCATCCATATTTTCATAGATTGCATTAGGATGCAGTGTGCCTTTTTCATCAAAAGCTTCGATTGTTTTAGCCGGCATGGTGTTGACGGTTTGTCTGGCAATCAAGTTATCAACGTAGAGCGTATCTGAATAGTTCGGGTTTTTGGTGCTGGTACTTGCCCATAGGGGACGCTGAGGAGCGGCACCTTCCATATGCAGTTTATTCCATTCAGGATGTTGAAAGAATGCTTCAAATTCTCTGTAAATCAGCTTTGCGTAAGCAATGGCCATTTTACCTTGAAGCTCGCGAGCGAAACATTTTTCTGTTGCAGGGGTAGCTCGATGCTCCAGGAGTTCGTCGACCAATACGTCTATTCGGCTTAGAAAGAAGCTAGCCACCGACGCAACATGTTGTAAGTTCTGATGAGTGGCTTTGCGTTTTTCCATCGCTCGTTGGAAAGCCGCGATGACCTGCTTGTAGCGTTCAAGAGAAAATAATAGTGTAATATTTACATTAATGCCCTTCGTCAGAACGGTTTCGATTGCAGGGATACCTTCCTCTGTTCCGGGGATTTTTATCATACAGTTTGGACGGTCTACTGCGTCCCACAGTCGCTGCGCCGCTTTAACGGTAGCCTCTGTATGCCGGGCGAGGCGTGGATCGACTTCAATACTGACAAAGCCATCGCTGCCATCGGAAGCTTCGTAAACAAGCTTAAGTAGATCACAGGCGCGGCGTACATCATCGACCATCAATGCCTCATAGATCGCTTCGGTAGACTTGCCTTCGCGATCCAAGCGTTGAATGTCTGCTGCGTAGGCATGCGAGTTTTGCATGGAATCAGCGAATGTTTTCGGGTTACTGGTAATGCCCCGCAGCCTTTCTTCTTCGATGCGTCGCTGCAGTGAACCCGAATTGATCATTTCACGAGAAAGGTTGTCGAGCCAATAGCTTTGGCCACAATCAATTAATTTTTCAGTATTTTTCATTTTGTATTGAATGTTCGATTTTCTCTTGGTTCCGGCTCTGCCGGGTTGGGTTATTTGTTGAGTAATTGATTAATAGGATGAAAGTTAGAGTGTGCTTAATGTGTGCCAATTTGTTGACTGGCAACGAGCACAACCCAAGCGAATCCGCTTGGTTAAGGGAGTTCCATCTTTATGAAGTGATCAGTTGGTGGTCACAGATCATTCATTCGGTTTGCAAAATGCAACCTGTGCGGGACTGACCATTGCAAATGTCCAACTGAAGGGCATTTAGTGATTCCAGGTTACCCGTAGTAGTAAAAGCAACAGGCCCGTCTTTAAGGATAAATGGCTAAACTTTGGGATTATGCTCTATCACCGGCAATGCTGACCTATTTTCTCCCTTTTATTTTTGCAAGAACTTCCTGTACTCTAGTTGACTTACCTACACTTTTTTCAGGTTCATCAGTCAGCTTGACCGCTGGCTTTCCATCAAATTCTGTAAGCTTGATAACAATGTCAAAGGGCATAGCGTCTCCGAAGTCGTTGGTAAGATTCGTGCCGATGCCGTAGGAAGTCTGAGCCCGACCTCCAACGAATTTCTCAATAGCTTGGATAGCGTCGAGATTGAGCCCGTTGCTGAAAACCAGTTTCTTCGATTTTGGATCAGCGCCCATTGATTCGAGGTGCTGAATTGTCCTGTCGGCAAAGTCAAAAGGGTCGCCACTATCATGTCGAATGCCGGCAATATCATGTAATATTTCAGGCTCAACGGTATTTAAAAAATGTTTGAGTGTGTATGTATCGCTCAGAGCAATCGTAATATTTTTATCGTAGACAGTCAGCCAGTTTCGGAGTGCTTTACTGTCGGCTTTGGTTTCGCCATACATGCAGCCATGCGCCATGATCCATTCGTGTGCAATTGTACCTGAAGGATTGAGTCCAAGTATTCGAGCAAGGTGCACGTTACTCGTGCCGATCTGCGTTGCTCCAGCTGTTTCCTTTTTCAATATTTCAAGCATCGCAGTTTGCGCAATTAGACTACGTCGGCGCCTGGTTCCGAAATCGACAACTGATAAATCCCATTCGGCAATGCGCTGGCCCTTTACAGCATTCGACTTACAGAATGAAAGCATTGGTGGCGCGCCATCCATGATTTCATGTGCAGTCTCGCTAATAACCGCCAGCAAGGGTACTTCCCAAAGAATGGTTTCTACCCATGGCCCGTGAACAGAGACTGACAGATTGCCATCATCATTGGAAGAAATGTTTACCTGTTTAAAGTTAAATTGATAATTCTGCAACCATTTCAGGTAGTCAGGAGCAAAGAGGGTTGTGTCGTTCAGATAAGCTATTTCTTCCGCGCTAAACTGCAAAGTTGCAAGATTTTCGATGTTCGTTTCCAGGCGCTTTACCAGTTCGGTGGAAAATGAGATCGGGCGCCCGCGCTGGATCAGCGAATAGCTGACATCCCGAGACAATTCACAAGCACGGACAGCTTGTTGCATGGTAAATTTGTAAAGATCTGTATCGAGTAAAGATGAAATCATGCTTCTAACTCCGCATATTGGATGCCAAAATCGTAAATAGATAGAGGTTGCTATACGAAACGGCACGAATGATGCAAAGTATAACCAGTTAATGTCTAAGAAACAAAATTCTCAAACTAAGCAGATCATCGTAATTGGAGGAGGGTTCGGCGGGCTTAATTTTGCCAAAACTTTTTCATCTAAATACGCGAAAGTAACTCTGATTGACAAAAACAATCATCACCTCTTTCAACCATTACTTTACCAGGTTGCTACTTTCAGTCTATCTGCCCAAGAGGTAGCCCAACCATTGCGCTCGCTTCTCTACAACAAGCAAAATATCGAGGTGCTGATGGAGACTGCTAATAGTATTGATTTGGATAACAAGTGTGTAATTACCGAAAATCGGCAAATATCATACGACTATCTTGTAATCGCAGCAGGACGTCAGACAAGCTACTTTGGCAACGACCACTGGGCGGAGCATACCACCGGATTGAAATCACTGGAGGATGCCAAGCATATCCGCAATAATGTGCTTCTGGCTTTGGAAAAGGTGGAAAATTATTCTGGTGACGAGACAATGCTACGGAAGCTCAAGACAATTGTTATTGTTGGCGCAGGACCAACGGGTGTTGAAATGGCGGGGACACTGGCAGAATTGACGCGGCGTTCACTGCCCCGTGATTATCGCAAAATTGATCCGGCGAATGTACGCGTCATTTTACTGGAAGCGGATGAACGTGTTCTGCCCCCATATCCGAAGGCGCTTTCAAAAAAAGCACTTCGGCAACTGGAGGAACTTGGTGTTGAGGTGAAGCTCGGGCACATGGTCAAAGACATTCGCCATGAGCAAGTAGAACTTGATTCCGGCGAGGTGATTGAAGCAGCGAACATCATTTGGACTGCGGGCCTGTCTGCCAATGCACTTGTTGAATCATTGGATTTACCCAAAGACAAAACCGGGTGTCTCCAAGTTGAGAACGATTGCAGTCTACCCGGATACCCAGATGCCTATGCTATCGGCGACATTATCAAACTCGAAGATGCCAATAGTCGCGCTGTGCCCGGTGTTGCCCAAGGCGCCATTCAAACCGGAAAATATGTTGCAAGACAAATTGAGAATAAGCTTGAAGGAAAGCCACCAAGAGAACCTTTCCGCTACAAAAACCGGGGAGAGATGGCAACAATCGGGCGCAATCGTGCCGTTGCCAATCTGGGCAAGCTAAAATTCTCCGGCTTTTTTGCGTGGTTGCTGTGGTTATTTATTCACCTGTTTACTTTAGTGGGTCTACGAAACCGGATCGTCGTGTTTTTCAGCTGGCTTTCCGCCTACTTGTTTGAACGTCCCGGAGCAAGAGTCATCTGGGGGCTGGATCAATCCAAAGAAAAGAAATAAAGCCTGGCAAGATCAGCCGTTTTCCCAGTCGGGTGCGAAATCAGGATTGATAACCCGCTGGTCTTTTGGCAGCTGATCGATCAGTTTAAGATCATGCAAATCCAATTCGAAATCGAAAATTTCGAAATTACTGCGTATGTGATCCGGATTAGATGATCGAGGGATAGCAGCAACGTGATCCTGCTGAATTAGCCAGCGCAACGCGACCTGCTCGGTAGATTTGCCATATTTCTTAGCAACTTTTATGAGTGCTTCCTGCCCAGATAAACTACCTTGAGCAAGTGGTGAAAAAGCGGTTAACAAAATGTCGTGCGCCCGGGCAATGCCAACCAGTTTCTCTTGATTCAGGCAAACATGGTACTCGACTTGATTGCAAAAAATGGGCGCATAAGCCAGTGCTTCCTTAAAAAGATTTGGTGGAAAGTTGCTGACACCAACTCGCTTGATACGGCCCTCAGTCAGTTCTTCAAGCATTGCGCTCAGTGATTCTTCCAGATTTTGATCCGGGTTTGGCCAATGTATGAGCATGAGATCAACATAGTCGGTCTGCAGTAGTTCGAGACTTTTCCGAGTTTCCCGAGCAATACCTTCGGGATCGAGTGTATCAATCCATATTTTGCTGGTAACAAACAGATCCTTGCGTGGAATACCCGAATCTTTAATACCTTTGCCGACATCGGCTTCGTTTTCATACATCCGAGCGGTGTCAATATGTCGATACCCAATCTCGATTGCTGTGCTTACTGCACTTTGACATGCGGTGCCTTTCATTTGGAAGGTGCCAAAACCCAGTGCAGGTACACTTTGCCCCTGAATCTGCTTTGTTTGTACGTCCAGTACTTCGGAAATCATTGTGTGCTGTGTTTTCATATTCATCATATTCGTCCTTTTCAATGTGCTATTAGAGATACGCATTAACCTTAGCGTTTTTTATACCGAATTATTGAGTGATACCCCGTTATTGACATAATATCGCTTGCTTCATGCAAAGCTGTGCACCTATTTACGTCGATTGCAGGATCAACCTCCAAAAAATTGGGCAAAGACCCATAGTTGCAGGGAATGCATTCTGCACGAACTTTTCACTAAGTCGTGCAGAATGCATGATGGATGAAAGTGTCTATATAGGAGAAATAAACAGAACACCGTGCTTTTGACTTTTGATTTAAATTACAGCAAGAAGTAAACTATAACAGAAAGTCTGGCACGACATATGCATATAAACGAACCTGTATGCATAAAAAACACCAAACATCTGATACCAAAAATTTATCAGGCAGTGAGTTGATATCGGCTCCTCTCAATTTTGGTTTAAAAGAATCAAAGGATAAATGCGTTTTTCGTTTTATCATCCCAGATGCAA
Organism: Puniceicoccaceae bacterium; assembly: GCA_050301675.1. Lineage (GTDB taxonomy): Bacteria > Verrucomicrobiota > Verrucomicrobiia > Opitutales > Coraliomargaritaceae > Lentimonas. The sequence goes on along the minus strand of JBNKZP010000002.1, from coordinate 11,293 downwards.
CTCGTGAATCCGTACGTATTTCTCTAGAGGAAAGTCGATTAACAATTACATCAAACCCATGGTTGTCTGAAAATCTTCACCCAGAGGAAAACCCTGCGATTCCTAAAAAAAACGTTCGTGTGGTAGTTGATCTGAACGCCGAAATTAAATTCGAAGAGCTATCAACAATTGTTCAAAACGGCATGGTTACATTTTGTATCCCAAAAGAACGAAAGCCGGACCTGAAAATCATAGAGAGGCAGTATATCCGATAATCGATCATGGCCATCACGATTGGCATTCTATCTATATTTGTAGTGATTTAACGGAATGAACGAGTCGTCTTACAAAAACACCATCTCATCAAAACATGACTACGAATATCCAGGTTAGCTTGGAAATCGTGCGATTATGAGGTCACGTAAAGCGCTCGATATGGGATTCATCCTAACTCGCCTGCTTGTGATCGGGGACACAGACGGTAATCTAGATTTCCGCAAACATTAAAGCACATGACAGCGCCAATCAGGAACAGGAACATTTCGATAAGGTACTGGTTGCAGTTGGTCGAAAACCAAAAACCGGCAATCTCGGATTTGGAACAACTGATATCGAACTGACCACAACTGTCGAAGACATTGCCGAAACGATTTACCCACATCCGTCTTTGTCAGAGTCTCTGAAAGAAGCTGCCAGACAAATCATTAACTAATGCCAAATGAATAGTCTTTCTGGTAAAAACGCGAACACTGAATCGGGTACCAGTTCCATTTTTATCATCCAAGCAATTGCTTTCCCAGCATGCCAAAAGCAAATCCTAAAACAGCTCCCAGGGAGGGACTCCAGTGATGCTCAAGCTTGGACTGCGGAGCAATATCCTGAAATATCAGATATAGAATGCCTCCGCTGGCAAAGCTCATCATACCTGCAGTTACGATTTTGTAGTTGCCCAGGAAAAAATAACCGCTGCACGCCGAAATGGGTCCCAGTAAACTTACGCCGAGCAGGGAAAGTAGCGAAGTTTTCGATTTCATCCCGGCGGTTATATTTTCGCGATGCGTATTAAAACCTTCAGGTAAATTCTGAGCAGCTATGAAGAGAACCAGGAGCATACCTGCCTTTTTGGACTGACTGAACAAAGCGCCCAACGCAATGGATTCGGGAACAAAATCGAGCAACATCGCAAGGAACTGAGCTTTGCTCCCTTGCTTACGATTGATGAGGGCATCTATGAAACAGAATAAAAGTCCGCCTGCAAGAAAGGTGGTACAAAGTGTAATTGGCGAAAGCATGGCAATGCCTTCAGGCGCCAGAGAAAAAGCTACAGCTGCCAGAAGAATACCACCTCCAAAGGCCACGACTCCATGAATGATTTCACGCTTTGTCTCTGTCTCAGCACTGCCTTCAAAATGTGCCAAAGTGCCACCAATAAAAGCAGCTAGACCCGCCAACCAGGAAGCAGTTATTATGATTATAAGGTTCATTTTCTATTTTGATCTGAATTTCATAAACAAGTAACAATCATGCCTCAGTGGACTTTGATTTGGTGCGAGAAACAAGACTTAAAAAGAAAAGGCTTTAGAGGACTTTAGAGCCTAAAATTATTCCTTATGTGTTGAAAATATTCCCGGCGGATTTTTTTCATTTTGGGGCTATTTGTTCGCGTTTTACAGGCAGCTTTATATAGCTTTAACTTACAGTAATATGCCTGAAAGTCTTATTTCAAATATCACGCTATTTGTTTTTTCCGGGTTTGTCATTTTGTTAGCCGGAACCAACCTGGTAAAGTTATGCGATGAACTAGCTGACAGAACTGGCATGGGGGAGGCTATTACGGGTGCGGTTTTCCTGGGCGGTCTGACTTCTTTGCCCGGAATAACGGCCAGTATCAGTGCTGCATGGAGTGGCTCGGCATCTTTGGCCCTTTCCAATGCATACGGTGGCATAGCTGCACAAACTTTATTCATCGCAGCGGCTGATATTGTCTATCAAAAAGCCAATCTGGAACACGCAGCCGCTTCTCTCGAAAACATACTCTCGGGAGTTGGGTTACTTGTTTTGTTGTCGATGCTTTTCTTTGCCCACTCTACACCTGCAATTACCATCTGGCACATGCATCCCGTCTCTCTGTTATTACCAGTGGTCTATGTCTGTTTTATTTATCTGGCAAGCCAGTCAAGAGAGAATCCTATGTGGCTTGCCAGGATTACAAATGAGACCAGTACGGATGAACCTGAAGAAAAAAACGAATCTCTTTCTCGTAAAAAGCTGGTGAAAAGATGGATTAGCCTGGTACTTACAGGTTCTTTGATTGTCGTTTTCGGATGGCTTCTGACAAAGACCGGAATCAATATCTCCAAAGCAACCGGAATCAGTCAATCAGTTATGGGCGCTTTTTTGATTGCGGTCATTACTTCGTTTCCGGAGCTTATAACTTCGATTTTTGCAGTTCGGCAAGGGGCGCTAACTTTAGCCGTCGGTGGCATACTTGGTGGCAATGCTTTCGACACAATGTTTGTTGCAGTGGCCGACTATTTTTACCTGAAAGGCTCTATCTTCGAATATGTGACAGCTCAGGACAAAGGTATTGCCGCGATGGCAGCAGTCATGACCGGCCTTATCCTCCTTGGGCTGCTTTATCGGCAACGGAAGGGGCCAGCCGGCATTGGATTTGAAAGTATCGCCGTAATCTTTGTTTATTTTATCGGATCATTCACCCTGTTTTTATCTGGCGGTTAATAATCGCGGAATGTCTTTATGACTTCAATTTTTACTTAACAAGACAATATAAATTAAGTAACGATTGCAAAATGCACGTTCTCATAATTGATGATTGTTTGCAATTTTTAGAGATAGCCGCAAGTGCTGTTGAATCTGCTGGCCACACGGCGCTTACTGCCAGGACATTCAGCCAAGCCAATAGGTATCTTGGTAAGTCTCATGTAGATGTTGTTTTTCTGGAAATTCATCCGGATAAAGCGGATGGACTTTCCTACCTCGAAACATTGAAAAAGCGAGGATTTACTGGTCCCGTTGTCGCCTGCACCGATAATGCAACCATATCGGATGCTGTTGAGTCTATGAGCCGAGATGCATTTACATTTCTTCAAAAACCAATTGTTCCTGCACAAATTCGTGAACTACTAGACAATATAGAGCAATCTCAGTTTTCCGAATCCAGCCCCGTAAGACTGAGGAAAAGAGATAAATCAGTTCGGAATAAAGAATTTTTAATGGAGACAAACGAACTGCAAATGCAACAGGTATTGGACGTTGTTGAGAAAGCTGCTCGAACAGATGCGAGTATTTTGCTGCTAGGTCCAAGTGGGACGGGGAAGACTGTATTAGCAAAGTACATCCATAGCATCAGCCATCGCTCGGAAAAGCCTTTTGTTACAGTAAGCTGTCCCAGCTTATCAAAAGAATTATTTAATTCGGAATTATTTGGTTACACTAAAGGCGCTTTTACGGGTGCCATAAAGGATACAAATGGTAAAGTTCACGCAGCGGAAGGTGGTACTTTGTTTTTTGATGAAATTGGTGAAATGCCACTCGAAATTCAACCCAAGTTGCTCAGACTGCTTCAAGAGCGTAAGTATGAGCGATTGGGTGATACTAAAACGCGTGAGGCCAATATCAGGCTTATTGCGGCGACAAACCGTGATATGCGAGAGGAAGTTGCGCAAAAGCGCTTCCGGGAAGATCTGCTCTTTCGAATAAATGTTATCAATGTTTGTGTGCCACCATTGAAAGAAAGGCAGAAAGATCTGCCTTTCTTGATTGACTGGTTTTTTGATCTGTACAGGCAAAAGCACAATCGGCTTGGACTGACAATGGACCAAAACGTTCGACAAATGTTGCTCAATCATCAATGGCCTGGAAACTTGCGTGAATTGGGCAACGTAATCGAGCGCTGTGTAATATTAGCTGAAAATGGGACAATCGGAGCAGATGATCTTCCTAAGGTTATTGGTGATTGCGACAATCAAGCTATCAAAATCGGAAATCATGTGTCACTTTCCAAAGTCGAAGAAGCACACATAATCAAAATAATAGAGGCTTCAAAAAGTTTAGAAGAAGCTTCAAATACATTGGGGATCGATAAGGCGACCCTGTATCGAAAAAGAAAGAAATTGGGTTTGAATTAAATCCGCTTGTAGAAGGTCGTGGGTACAGTGAATAGTGAGATGTTTTAAATATTATCAGAAAAAGTTGAAGTTTGGTATTAGTGGTTATTCATATATGGTCTAAGCATATTTTTGATGAATGAATTGAGTGATCGGGATATACTAGTACACCATAACACTTAAAGTTTCGGATAGAGTCTCTTCAGCTTTACTCGGGCTTCTTCGTTGGTGAATTGCCAATCAATAGTTGCCTTGTTGTTGTTGCGCTGTTCCTGCCACTTTTTGACTTCCGTTGTGATCGTTTCCATATTCTCAATCCTGCGGCTCAGGCACTGCCGACTCAGTGCGCTCAGTTCTATTTCGCAGATATTCAGCCAGCTTCCATGCACAGGGGTAAAGTGCAACTCCAGACGATCTGCCAGCCTTTTGGCTTTTTCAGGCTCGAAGGCTTCGTAGAGAGAAGCAATCTTGTGGGTGTTCAGATTGTCCAGCACCAGGATTACTTTTTTTGCATCCGGGTACCTTTCATCCAGCATTTGCTGAACAAACCTTGCCCAGTCTTTTGCGGTTCTACTGCTGGTGATCTCTACATGTCTGCGACCACCCAGAGGCTCTACTTCGGCAAAGATGGTGGCTACTCCGTTGCGCACATACTCATGGTCAATGAGTTCACAGTGGTTCTCCGTCATGGAGATGGGCTCAGCAACTTCTCCAATGAGTTGTTTGGTCGATTCATCCATACAAACTACCGGAAATTCGGGGTCATGGGGGCGTTGGTACACTTCCAGAATGTCCTCCATGGATGCAACAAAGCCGGCATTCTCATCCGGGGGTATTTTCCAGTATTTGTTCAGGTGAGGACGTAACCGGTTTTTTTTAGAGAACGTTGAATCGTCATCGTCGAGACCGAATCGACGATTTCCAGTTCAACTGCTTTGTCGGCCAGTAGTTGAAGCGTCCAGCGACTGGCTCCCTGGGGATATTCTGAACAGGCCAACTGCATGATGCGGGCATCAAATTCCCCGTCAAAAATGATGTTTGGTTTGCGCGTAGAGGGTTTGCGTTCAATCGCTCGCTGAAGACCTTCTTCGACAAAACGCTTCTTTACATGTTCTATCGTTCGAGTGCTCACACCCAGAGCTTTTGCAGTATCTTTTACCATAAAAGGCTCGCTGTTGTGTTCTCCCTGATCACACAACAGTAAAGCTCTGGCATGGATCAGTTTTGCAGCAGCAATTTTTCCCTTGCGGGTCAACTGCTCAAGCTGTTCTCTTTCTTCGAGTTCCAAAGTGACTTTGTATCTAGGCATAGCGACCATATACAAAACCAATAAACTTTAAGTTTAAAGCGAATATTTGAGTGTTATAGTGTACTAGTTTCTCTTTTGAATCATGGATCCGCCCCAGTTCAGTTTATCGCGTACGATGGCAAAGTGTGAGTGCCCAGGGTTTTGCATAAGGCGCAGCTTCTTTTCGGCAATCATTAACTCAATCGGGAAATTGCCGTCTACATCGAATTGGTTGCGGCCATCGACGATTATTTGTGGGTCCGAGTTGGAAGAGTCACTCTCGATTAGAATTTTTGCCGATTCGTCAAAGATGACTGAGCGATTACCGAAGGTATGCGGGCAGATCGGTGTCATTGCAATTGCTTTTACTGTGGGCCCGATAATCGGACCACCCGCAGAGAGGTTGTAGGCTGTGGATCCGGTCGGTGTTGAAAATATCAAACCGTCACAGTGATACTCAGAAACTTGTTTGCCGTTGACGGAGACGCAGAGACGAATCAATCCTCTTCCCTGAATTTCTTTGATGACCACGTCGTTTAATCCATGGATAACTTCACCCTTGGCGTTTTTGCACGATAGTACAGAGCGTTCAGCAATAACGTAATTGCCTCTGATGAGGCTGGGGAAGTCCCGAATAGCTTCGTTTTCGTTGAAGGTCGAAAGAAAGCCCAGTTTGCCAAGGTTTATCCCGAGTACGGCGGTTCCGGATTCAAAGGCGGCCACCAGAACGCTAAGCAAAGTGCCGTCACCACCAATGGTACAGCACAGGTCTTGTCCCTTGAGTGAATCTTTGGGTAGCGGATAGTCCTTAAGTAGTTGTGTTTTGACACCTTCGAGTTCGACGATTTTAGCCAGGTTTTCAGCCACCTTGGTAGTGCCTGGTTTTGACGAATTGACAGCAAAGGTGATGGATTGAATAGGCTTCATAGTATCGACGAATTCAATAACCTAGAGCTTTTGCGATGTAAGGCAAGGCTCATAGAACAGTCTGGAGGAGTTAGAGTGTAAATCAAAGTGCGGGTAAAGATTAAGATGTTGAAAGCTGGTAAGAGGCAATTTTCTCACACGGAGCCACAATTCTGTGTGAGATAAAGCAGTGCTTTTGCTAGAAACCGTAGGCTTGATAGAGTCATACTATTTGATCCTTAATTTGTGAGTTGGCAAATGTTGGGGTTTGTAAGCCGCTGATTTGCGCGGATCAGACACAACCTAAGTCTGAAATACTGAAAACCAAGAGATATATACTGTGTCTCTCGCCGTTTCGACTAGCTCACAAGGCCCTGAGCAAGCCGAAGGGCGAAGCCGTGAAGAGCGCTAAGTTTTGGGATGTATTTGCAGTTACCAAAAACAAGAAACGATAGGATAGTATTACGGTACTGCCAAAGAGGTATCGGATCTGTATAAGTGGATCAAGCAAACAGCATTCCGATCTGATAGGTGAGTACGGCTGCTAGCCAGGCAATTGTGGTGAGCACAACGAAACTGCCAATGGCCCAGTACCAGTTGAGTTCTTTAGCAATAACTGCGACGGTCGCGCCACATTGCATGCAGAGAGCAAAGAACACCATTATAGAAAGAGCCACAGGAATGTTGAAGACATACGTGCCTGTTCGTGGGCCGGATTCCCACTTTGCCTGGCTGAGGCGATCACGCAGGTCATTTGATTCTTCATCCACTTCGCCGCCGAGTGCATAAGTGATCCCAAGTGTTGAAATAATAACTTCACGTGCTGGAAAACTGGCGAGTACGCCAACAGTAATTTTCCAGTCGTAGCCAGCCAACTCGAATGCGGGCTGGACGAATTTACCAAATCGACCCAGGTAACTTTGCTCCATGTAGGCAGCATTTACTCGTCTATCCAGCTCTGCTTGCATCTTTGTGGTATATTCTGACGGTTTCAATGGTGCGCTAAGTTCCTGCTCAAAATCATGGCGAACTGCTTCGGCGACTTCATTCGGACGAGGAAAGTAAAGCAGCGCCCAGATGATGACTGTCATGGCAAAAATAACTGTACCGGCTCGAACAATAAATTCTCTCCCGCTTTCATACATCCTGTTGAACAGAATGTTTAGGCTCGGCGCCCGATAAGGCGGCAGCTCCATTACATAGGGTTTGTTTAAACGCCCTTTATTCAGGGCTAGATTGAGGAGCCATGCTGCAGGCGCTGCAACAAGGGCGCCGACAAAGTGCATGGCAAACAAGGTTATTCCGGCAACTGTCGGACCGTAACGCGGCTCTACAAATGCACCGATGAAAAGAATATAAACGGGTAGTCGTGCTGAGCAACTCATTAGCGGCGCAATCAGAATCGTGATCATGCGTGCTTTGGGGTCGCCGATTGTGCGTGTTGCGAGGATTCCCGGGATTGCGCAGGCATAACTGGAGAGCAGGGGCACAAAACTTTTTCCATTTAAGCCGCACCAATGAAACAGTTTGTCCATTAAAAAAGCTGCGCGAGCCATGTAGCCGGACTCTTCCAATAGGGAGACAAACAGAAACAGAACAAGAATTTGCGGCAAAAAAACAAGAAAAGCACCCACTCCACCAATAATGCCGTCGGCTATCAGGCTCTGTAATATCGGCATTTCAGCGAGTGTACCGGATACGATGTTTTGGAGAATGCCAACACCGCTTTCAATCAGATCCATGAAAGGTCCGGCCCAGGTGTAAACTGACTGAAAGACAACATACATCATCCCGACAAAGACAACCAATCCCCAGAATCGGTGGAGTAATAGCTGGTCGATGCTTTCGCTTTTGGTGCGTTTTTTGTTAACTGCCTGACGTGCAATAATGTCGCTCAATAGAGGATTGAGAAATCGAAATCGCAAAATGGACTCTGCGGCATCAGGATTAAAGCCTTCTTTGTACAATTGCTTGCGAATCTCTCCAATGATTTTTTCTTGTTCAGGCTCGGGCGTTTTCAGGCGGTTGCGTAAGGCGCTTTTCCGGTCAAAAATCAGTCGCTGGAGTTCGCCTGTTTGCAACCGCTCACCCCGTTGAGTCACCAGTTCATCCTTGAGCGTCTGCATCGCGGTTTTTACTGCTTCGGGCCAAATCGGACGCGCCATTCTGGGTTTTTTTGTCAGTGCACCTTCAACTGCGCGGGCAAGTTCTTCAGTGCCACGGTTGCGTTTGGCAATCGTTGGCACTACGGGTACGCCCAGGCGTTGCTCCAGCAATTTACAGTCGATTTGCAGTCCTTTTTTTTCAGCGATGTCCCAACAGTTTAGCGCAATCACCATAGGTACTTCCAGTTCCGAAACTTGTGAAGCCAGGAAGAGGTTGCGTTGCAGATTTTCAACGTTTACCACCACAATTATCAGATCCGGTGCTGGCTGATTATCGATACGACCGGCAAGTACATCAACAGTGATGCGTTCATCCAGAGAGTTAGCGCTTAGAGTGTAAGTGCCGGGCAGGTCGATTAATTGCACTTCCTGATTTTGGCTGAGATTCCAGCGGCCTACTTTTTTTTCGACTGTAACTCCCGGGTAGTTACCAACGCGTTGTCGCATCCCAGTCAGTGCATTGAACAAAGAGCTTTTACCGGTGTTGGGATTACCAATCAGTGCGATGTGCACATTTGACGACTTATCAGCCATGCTAAATTTTTTCGACTTCGACTTCAGCCGCGTCTTTGAGGTAGAGGCTTACGTGGCAGCCTTGAAAAATCACTGCAATCGGATCACCCAGAGGGGCTTCATGAGTCAAACGGATTTCTTGACCCGGTAGTAATCCCATTGCCATCAGTCGTGCAATACTTTCGTTTTCACAATTTACTTTTGTGATTCGAAAGGATCCGTCTTTTTTGATTCTGTCCAGTCGCATGTTGAGATATTTTGAGATCAAATCTCAATAAATGATTTAAACAGAAAACTTCAAGTCCAATTGCAAGTTCAGTTGAAAGATTTATACCAATTTGAAGAATGTCTTAGTCGATTACGTAGCGTGCCGCCTGATTGTTTTCATTGAAGTTTAAGGATTCAGACTTTTTCATCACTGACTAAAAAAACATCAGTGGAAAATAAAAAATTTAAATTAATATTTGACATTAGTTATTCTTAAGACAACCGTAATGATATCTCCCTCCGCAATACCTCATGGCTCAGCCAACTAGTCTACTTTACCCCAATAATTTTTTGCGACAAACATTCTTTGTATAGTTTTTTAACAATCGAATTTCTCCAATAATCCTTAGAATCAGGATTGGTCATCATTCAAAGTTAAGATCTGAAGGTTGACATAAAATGGCTCACACGAGTTTATTATTGGTTAAAGCAGTTAACTGATGAAATTGGAGAGCGAGCGATCCAGATAAGAAAAGAACACCGTATGAAGATTCCGGATGCAGTTGTTTATGCAACTGCTCAAGAGAAGAAAAATGTATTTTAGTGACTCGAAATACAAAAGATTTGAAAGACGATTGGCCGGATATTCTCGTTTCGTACCAGTTGAAAGTCTAGATCATTTGTGGCCTCAAATCAAAATCGGGTCATGTTGTTATGATCAGAAAAGATATTCATCAGATAATTGAAATTAGCCTTTAATTTTAATCGAAAAGCGATTGATTAAATTAGTATGGAAGATGTTATTATTTTAGGAACCGGATGTGCGGGTCTTACCGCGGCAATCTATACCGGACGTGCGCAGTTGAACCCTTTGGTCCTCGAAGGCAACCAGCCGGGTGGACAATTGACGACGACTTCTGAAGTGGAGAACTTTCCTGGTTTTCCCGAGGGCATTGATGGATTTACTATGATGGACAATCTGCGCAAGCAGGCCGAGCGGTTTGGAGCACGCTATGAGCATGCCAAGATCGACCGGATAGAACTGAATGGTCCGACCAAAAAGCTGTATGCAGGCGATAAGACTTATGAAGCGAAGTCGGTAATCATTGCAACCGGTGCGCGGCCACGCCTGACCGGAGTGCCTGGGGAGCAGGAAATGTATGGAGGCAAGGGCGTCACTACCTGTGCAACCTGTGACGGTGCGTTTTACCGCGATATGGATGTAGTCGTAATCGGTGGAGGCGACTCTGCTGCCGAGGAAGCTCTGTTTCTGACTCGCTTTTGTTCCAAGGTGACGCTGATCCATCGTCGCGATCAATTGCGTGCATCCCAGATCATGGCAGATCGGGTGTTGAAACACGAAAAGATTGCAATGGCCTGGAACTCAGTGGTTGAAGAAATTCTTGCTGATGAAAATGGCAAAGCACGCGCCATCCGTGTAAAAGATGTTAACACCGGAGAGAGCCGTGAAATTCCCTGTAAAGGAGTATTTATTGCGATTGGGCACATACCCAATACAGATTTTGTCGACGGTGTATTAGAGCGCGACGAAAGTGGTTATATCGTGCCTGTTTCCGGAAGTCAGGTCAAAACCAGACACGAAGGTCTCTTTGCCGCGGGCGATTGTGTAGACCATGTTTATCGCCAGGCAATCACTGCTGCCGGGATGGGTTGTCAGGCAGCAATAGAGGCTGAGCGTTACCTTTCGGAACTATAATATCCCAGGTTGCACAACATCATTGCCACTAAAGAAGAGCAGCATGATCAATGATCTACAAATCTATATCATAAATTTACCCATATTATGACTGCATTAACAGCAATAATCGAGGAGTTGAAGCTTCTATCCCCTAAGAAACGCGAGGAAGCAGCTATTTTCATTCATGGCTTACGTATTGCCAGGGGTGCAATTTTGATTTGTGGCAAAAACGAATGCTCGAAGTTGTCTGCACAAAAGAGAATGACTAAATCACAACTGCATTGGCTGCTATTATCGCCTTACTCTTGGTCTCAGTGGTAATCTTTAAATCCGTGTGTATGAATTTTTGGCCACAAAGAGGCACGAAAATGCGCAAAGACACTGCATTATGATTTTGTGGTAGCATTCA
>JBNKZP010000001.1:0-33353 GCA_050301675.1 Puniceicoccaceae bacterium | reverse complement strand
CGACTACTGGCAAAAACAGCGCGGCTTTACCCTGGAGACGGCAAACGAATTTCAAATAGGATACGCACCATCCGCTAAAAACGAATTCGCACTCTACTTGGAAAACCGAGACATCTCGACAACAGCGATGCAACAAAGTGGCCTCTTTTTCGCTCGTGAGAATGAAACCAATTACTCAGCCTTTAAATCCCGCTTTCGCGGAAGACTGATGATTCCCATCCGCGACGTGCAGGGACGCGTAATTGCATTTACCGCCCGACAACTAGAACAGACCCCCAAAGATGATCCCGCCTACGAAGCAAAGTATGTGAACTCGCCAGAAACACCTGTTTTCCACAAAGGCAGTGTTCTATTTGGCATCGATCATGCACGTAAACATCTTAAAGCAGGTGACAACTTCCTTCTCGTTGAAGGCCAGCTCGACGCCATTCGTTGCTGGTCGGTTGGACTCCATACAGCAGTTGCTCCACAAGGCACTGCGGTCACTGATGAACAATTACAGTTGATGCGACGCTATCAGCCGGGTTGCGTGGAATGTCTGCTCGACGGTGACAAAGCAGGTCGCAGCGCTGCCCTACGTATCCTGCCCCTTGCATTCAAAGCCGGTTTGGAATTTCGTTTTCTGCTCCTTCCGGAAAAGAGCGACCCCGATGAACTGCTACGCCGGCAGGGCGCAGAAGCGCTGGAGCACTTACGCAAAAATACCAAAGAAGCAATCGAACTAGCCATCTCAGAATACCTCCCTGAAGATCGTCCGCCAACGACCGCAGAAAAAAAAGCAGCGTTGGACAAAGTATACGAATTGCTCGACTACGTACCGTCACAGATAGCCAAAGAAGATTATATATCAACGGCTGCCAAATTACTGAAGGTCTTGCAAAATGAAGATCTGCACGAACATCTGGTTGCTCTGAAGCAGCGAAAATCAAAATATAATCGCAAATCCATTAAACCGGTTCACTCATTAAATCGAGACGCGCTCTTGACAGATGGAACATGGGAGCTACTTTGGCTCGTTTTACACTTTCCCGAATATAGTAGAAGACTATCAGAAATCATTGATTATGAATGGATTGATCGAAAATCAACTGCAGGCAACTTTCTCCAGCGAATTATCGCAGAAATACGTGAAGGACTTATTGATGATTCCTCAGATGTGGAACACCTTATAGAAACTGTTGAAGACCGAACACTGATCGCTGACCTTCTTAGTAAAGATCTTGAAATCGATTCTGCTGAAAATAATATAAATCGCTACCTTAACTACATGTACCGCAACTATTTAAGTAACCGCGTCAATTCATTGAAACTACAGGTTGCCAGTGCCTCCGACGAAGAACAGCGCCTTTTGATGCGTAAGGTCGTCGAAGCACGCAATGAACTTGCAAAACCACATTTACTAGAAATTTAACACCAAAATCTGCTCTCACTTATGGCCACAACTAAAAAAACCACCGCCAAAAAAACCACGCGTATTAAAACTACGCGTAATAAAACCACGCACAAGAAACCCGCACGAAAGAAAACCAAAGCCATCAAAAAAACGGATAAAACAACTTTGGTAGAAGCAAAAGTATCCAAGCCTAGAAGACGTCGCAACTCTGCCAAAGCGCAGGAAAAGCTCAACGAACGTATTCGAGTACTCATTCGACTTTCAAAAGAGCAGGGCTTTCTTACTTACAAAGATATTAACAAAGCGCTTCCCGACAGTGTAAACAACCCTGAAGAAATTGAAAATGTAATTTCCATTCTTCAAAACCTCGAAGTCGAAATTCTCGACGATAGTGAAGTTGAGGCATTCAAAGCGCGTCAGGAAGAAACCGAAGAAAAAGAGGTACGCACTTCGCAAAATGACATCCTGGATGACCCTGTTCGCATGTATCTGAAACAGATGGGACAGGTGCCTCTGCTAACACGTGAAGAAGAAGTGGCTATCTCCAAGCGAATTGAGCAAGCCGAACTGCGCGCGCAAGATGCACTTTTTTCAACCGCACTAACGCTTGAATTTCAGAATTCAGTTGTACAAAGACTGATTAACCGTGAAGAACGCTTCGACCGCGTCGTTCTCGATAAAAAAGTCGAGAGCCGTGAGGCTTACTTTAACAGTCTGCCGAAGCTCTTGGAGCAGGCACACAAGCTAGGCGAGCGAATTTACGCCGCATGGGACAGTCATCTTGAAGCTGACAAAGAAGGCAAACCAACCAACAAAAAGCGTGCTTTGACACGAATGAAAAAGTACGAAAATGAGCTTCGACTTCTACTTCGCAAATATTGTCTAAAGCTGAAAATCTTTGAGGACTTCCTAAATGACTTAAATCCGGTCTTTCGGGAAATAGTGAACTACTTCGACGATCTGGAGGCAGCCAATAAAGTCTCCTTCCGACGCAAGAAAAAAGTAGACGTTAAAGCTATTGAGAAACGCCTCGCTGAACTGAAGCTTGAGTTCAAGATGGATCCGCGTGAATTCATGGAAATCATTAAAGAGGTTCGTGTAGGATTGCGCCAGGCACACAAAGCCAAGACAGAGATGGTGGAAGCCAACTTGCGCCTGGTCATTTCTATTGCCAAGAAATATACCAACCGAGGTCTTTCTTTCCTCGACCTTATCCAAGAAGGCAACATGGGACTGATGAAAGCAGTTGAGAAATTCGAGTACCGCCGTGGCTACAAATTCTCTACATATGCAACCTGGTGGATTCGCCAAGCAATCACTCGCTCCATTGCAGACCAGGCCCGCACTATTCGTATCCCGGTACACATGATTGAAACTCTCAACAAAGTCATGCAGGTACAGAAGCAACTGCTTCAGGAACTCGGTCACGAGCCCACAGCAGAAGAAGTCTCCGACGAGATGAATTTGCCACTTGAGCGCGTCCAGGCAATTATGAAAATGGCACAGCAGCCAATATCATTGCAAAGTCCGGTCGGCGACTCTGACGACACCAACTTTGGAGACTTCATCGAAGACAAAGGCGCCGAAAATCCTTACGACATGACAGCCTATAGTCTATTGCGTGAAAAAATTACTGACGTCCTCGATAGTCTGACAGAGCGCGAACGCAAGGTACTTTCTCTACGCTTTGGACTCGCCGATGGCTATTCCCGAACACTCGAAGAAGTAGGTCGCCAATTCAAAGTCACTCGCGAGCGTATTCGCCAGATCGAAGCCAAAGCCCTCCGTAAAATGCGTCATCCGACCCGTATTCGTCAACTGCATGGATTTTTTGAAGGCGAAATCAATCTCGAAAAACCAGGTATGGATAGCATGACTCGTGATAATGGAAAAGACTAATCCTCGATTCAAACAAATTTTAAATCATGATTAGACAAACCAGCATCCATCGAATAGTATAAAAATATTCAGCAATTACCATGGAATTTCTGCAAATAGCTTTCATCCAAAATCTGGGCGCTCAGGAACTGATTCTTATTTTTCTGATTGTTTTGCTTCTTTTTGGAGCCAAACGCATGCCGGAACTCTTCCGATCCTTTGGCAAGTCCATCAAAGAATTCAAAAAAGCAGCCTCAGAGGTTCAGGAAGACATTCGCACAGCTATGGATTCCGAAGACGAACCTCAAAAAACACCAAAGGTTGAAAGTAAAGAGACTAAAACTCCGTCTACAGAAGTTCAGGACACGTAAAAAAATCGCGCAACAGGCCAATAGATCCCAACTCAGCAGAGTTGGAAGGAACTTTAAAATTCGAACTTTGAACTTTGAACTTTGAACCTGGCCAAGATTCCATACTTTGGCGCCAGGAAAAGTGTAACTGCAAAGATCAATCCGGACGTTACCGCCATCATCCCGGAAGTCGAAGTCGCATCAATCAGGCTTGAGTTTAACCCAATCCAGCCCGGTAGCAAAATCGCAAAGATATGTCCAAAGATTGCGGTCGCTGCAGCCAATGCTACACTTAATAACACCATCCAATGCAAACGATCCGTAAGCAAATGAGCTGTAGCGGCAGGCACAACAAGCATTGCAATCACTATAATACTGCCCACTGCTTCAAACGCCGCAACTGTCGTAATGGCAACCAGAGTCATTAGCAGATAATGCATCCAATTGGCATTGATTCCCATCGTCGAAGCTAGCTCCGGGTCAAAGGATGAAATACGCAATTCTTTGAAAAACAAAACAACAAACAGTGCATTCATGAGGCAGACTGGAGCAAGCACGACAGCTGCACGCGGGAGATCTATCACCATACCAAAAAATTTTGTGCGCCAGACAACATCCAGTGGCGTCAACTCAATTGCTCCATACAAAACACAACTTGCATCCAGATCAACATGATCTGCCGCCTGCACAATCAACACCAGACCGAGCGCAAACAAAGTAGTAAAAACGATTCCCATCGAAGCTCCCTGGTCGACTTTACCAAAACGGCTGATCCACTGGGTAAACACTGCAGTTAATACACCGACTACTGCAGCGCCGAAAAACATGGCCAGACTCGTGCGGGTACCTGTAATCAGAAATGCAATTGCCAGGCCCGGCAGTACTGCATGGCTAATCGCATCACCCATCATGCTCATTCTCCGCAATACCAGAAAGTTGCCTAGCAATGCACAGGAAACTGCAGTCAGCACTCCAACAATTACGATCCACGTATCAATTGCATACCAGCTCATTTTTCAGTCTCCCGGAGTGATCGGATGCGGGCTTGCGGGAACGGAAAGTCCCTTCGCGGTGTGTAATTTAATCAACTTTGCTTCAAGCAATGCAACCAGTTTTTCACCGAGTATATGCTCTACAGCATCGGCGTCGCGGTCGACCCGGCTGGCAGCAACATCCGCATATTCGATCAGGTACAATTCCCAAAGACGATGGTTACGCGTCACCCGTGCGGCGGCTTCCAGACCTGCCTCCGTCAGTAAGATCGCATCTTCTTTTGCAACTGTATCAATAAGTCCATCTTGATAAGCTCGTCGTAAATATGCGCGCAGTTGTTTGTCACTCCAGGTACGTCGTCCCCGGATCTGACGGAACGGCACAGGCCTTATAACGACCTCATCACTACCGATATGATCTGCTTCCAGTATTTCATACAATGCCCGCAGCAAATGCTGGCGCCCGATATTACGCTTTAAACTCAGTTGGCGAAACCAACCAATCAACACACCTCGTTGAGTCCCAAACAAAAGACTGAACACAAAGAAACCTGCTGCCACCAGAACAATCAACGCGCCCGCAGGCATATCCGGGATCAAAGCAGAGACACTGGCACCCACCCAGCCACTAACTCCACCAATCAATGCAGAACCCATGAGCATCCGGTTTAAATGATCGGTCCAAAATCTGGCAGACGCCGCGGGGATGATTAAAAACGCAATGATCAAAATAAGTCCGACCGACTGCAAGCCCGCTACTGTTACCGTTGTCACCAAAGCCACAAATAACATATCAAGCCACTTTGTCGGCCACCCCTGGGCAGCCGCATAAGCCTCATCAAAGCAAAGTAACCGAAACTCCTTGAACAACAAAATCGTGATTAACAGCACACACACAGTTACGGTTACCAGTAGTTTAAAATCACTGTACACCATTGATGCAGTCTTCCCATAAATGAAGGACTCCAGTCCTGCCGCTGCACCTTGTGGCAGTTTTGTAATTATCGTCAACAGTACAACGCCCAGTCCAAAAAAAA
This sequence comes from Puniceicoccaceae bacterium, assembly GCA_050301675.1. Lineage (GTDB taxonomy): Bacteria > Verrucomicrobiota > Verrucomicrobiia > Opitutales > Coraliomargaritaceae > Lentimonas. The sequence goes on along the minus strand of JBNKZP010000001.1, from coordinate 27,703 downwards.
CGCTTAGCACGATGCCCATTGCAGTATCGTCTTTAACCCTCGAATGATTGCGGATAAATAACACTATAATACACCCAAGAATACCTGTTACACTCGCGCCCATCAGCAACAAAGGCAGCGACTTGCCATCACCACCCATTGCAATACCTAGAAAAAAAGCCATGCAGACACCTGGCAAAGTTGCGTGTGACAGCGTATCACCCATCAACGAACGTTTACGCAACAACAAAAAACTCCCCATCAGCCCACAAGCGCTTCCCAGCAAAAAGGTACAAGCCACAACGAGTCGCGTATTATAATTTCGCAACAGCAGCACATCAAATATTTCCAACAATTCAGACACTGTAACAATCCCATCAACCAGAATTGATATTTAAAGCGATTGGGCCAGCTTATCAGCAGCCTCACTGAATAAGGAAAGCTTGCCGCCGTAAGCCTTGTGCAAGTTTTCCGGATTAAAGACTTTATCAGTTGGCCCTGCAGCAACCACTCGCATATTCAAGAGCACTGTCCAGTCAAAATACTGAGAAACGGTCGCCAAATCGTGATGTACGACCAGGCAAGTTTTGCCACGCTGCTGCAACTCCTTCAACAACTCGACAATGGCACGCTCTGTAGCTGCATCCACAGCAGCAAACGGTTCGTCCATGAAATAAATATCTGCATCCTGAACCAAAGCACGCGCAAGAAAGGTACGCTGTTGCTGTCCCCCCGAAAGTTGGCTGATCTGGCGATCCGCATATTCTGCAAGACCGACCCGATCTAAAGCCTGCATTGCCAGCGCCTTAGAACGTTTGTTCACGCGACGGAACCAGCCCAGCTTCCCGTAGGTACCCATGGCGACGACATCTAATGCGCTTACCGGAAAATCCCAGTCAACACTCTCCCGCTGCGGCACATAGCCTATACGCTTGCGGGCTTTTTCGTAAGTTGAACCATACATCAATATCTTGCCGGAAGTACGTGGAATCAGATTTAGACACGCTTTGATCAACGTACTTTTACCAGCGCCGTTAGGGCCGACGATACAGACCAGTTTGCCTTCGGGTATTTCCAAATCCACATCCCAAACCACTGGCTTGCGGTGGTAAGCCACCGTTAAATCCTGAACGACCAAAGGCAGCGATTTTGCCTTAGCAGGCTCTCCCAATGTTTGGTCAAAGTATTTCGGTAAAGTATCCATCTCAAAATTAAGAATCGAAAAACATCCTGATAACTTAACCGGGCAAACAGCAGACGCGAATCAATTGCTGATCTGCATCGTAAATCATTTCGTTTAATATTTTCAATTCCAGGATTCTTTGTAATCACACAGATAATGTCAATTTTCTAGCAGCCTTTCGGACTTAAGACTATATTGTTACAATTCAGATGGGGTGTATATTCGTGAACGTACTTTTGAATCTTCTTTTTGATAAAAATAGTATCACTGGACGCAAGGGCGGCATTTAAATCTGCGCAAATCGATTCGATTGAGGCAATGGTGTCATTTCTCGCGACAAAACGCATGACCTGTGGATGATTTGTCGTCTTTAAGGTCTCGCCAAGATGTTGTACTTCTTCATGTAATTTTTCACCTGGCTTTAGGCCAGTAATTTTAATTTCAATATCTTCGCCTTCTCTGTAGCCGCTAAGTGCTATCATTTGTCGGGCGACATCAATGATCTTTACAGGTCTTCCCATATCCAAGACAAAAATCTCACCCCCCTCCCCTTGAGTCGCACTCTGAAGCACTAGTCCAACCGCTTCGCGATCGGTCATGAAAAAGCGTGTCGCTTCGGAATCTGTAACGGTAAGGGGACCGCCTTCTGCAATTTGTCGCTTAAAAATCTGAACTACACTTCCGGAAGATCCCAGAACGTTGCCAAACCGCACCGCCATAAAAAGAGTTTGATTTTCGGGTATTTGTTGCTGTTCTATTAAAGCCAATTCGGCTAGTCGCTTACTGGCGCCCATTACACTACTTGGATTAATTGCTTTGTCGGTTGAAATCAGTATAAAGCGCCCGACTTCGAATTTACTTGCCAGACGTGCCAGTTGGACAGTTCCAAAAAAATTATTGCGCAATGCTTCTGCTGGCTGAGATTCCATCAGATTTACGTGCTTGTGAGCTGCCGCATGAAAGATGATTTCGGGTTTAAAGCGAGTGAAGACAGTCTCCAGCTTTTCGCTTTGACAGATGTCCATAACAAGTGTTTGCACGACACCTCTGGTATCGTGTGTTTGCAGAATTTCCTGTTGTAAGTTAAAAATAGCAATTTCTGCCCGGTCGATGCAGAGCAAAGCGTCAGGTGTATACTCTAGAATTTGCGTAACCAGTTCGCATCCGATACTACCTCCGGCGCCCGTTATCAGTATACGTTTTCCCGAGAGCATGGAATGAATCTGTCCCGAGTTCAAATTGACTATTTCACGCCTCAGCAGGTCTTTCATTTCAATTGGGTGCAACTGCGTGATCTTCGCCCGCCCGCTTACCAGGTCTGTCATCGCGGGTACACTTTCTACGGGAAGCTGTGTTGCCCGCGCCATTTCAACAATTTCACGCATCCGGCGAACAGGCGCCGAAGGAAAGGCAATAATTATCTTTTTGGCTGCATAGCGTCGGGCCACAGTAGCTAGTTGATCAACAGAACCAACTACCGGAACGCCATGTACGAAACGACCTATTTTGTTTTTATCATCGTCAAGTAAAGCAACAGGGCGCATTCCGAAACGTGCTTTATTTTTCAGTTCAGAACAAATTCCAGCTCCGACTTCACCTGCACCAACAATGATTACATTATTAATCGTATCTTTGTGCAACCAGTCTTTCAGACTGCTGCTGGCTCTGAGACGCATCGAAATTCGAAATCCGGCAAGCAAGAGAAAACAAAGCAGAAAATCAGTCAAAATTACTGCTCGTGGTGGCATCCCTGCACCATCATAGAAATACCAAAGAGCAGTTAAAAAAATACTGACGATAAACAGACTGATAAAAAGCTGTATGGCATCTGACAGACGAAAGTAAGCGAGTAAGCAATCGACTTGTCCAAAAGCTAACAGTAAAGTTAGTTGCAGCCCAACAATCCAACCAATCGTTTGCATCATATCCGCGGAGAACCGTTCCGGCACGTTAAAATCAAATCTCAATTGAAATGCCAAGAAGTAGCTAATTCCACACAGCAGACCGTACAACAGTAGTAATCCCAGTGTACGGAACGTGAAATAGCTCAATAGGCTGCGAATGTTCATTGGGGCTGTTTTGTTTGCTAATGGTTATCGTGGAAAACACGAGTATATAATTTCTACGACTCTGGCACGATCCTCTGGTTTCATAGATGACCCGCTAGGCAGGCAAAGGCCATTTTCAAAAAGACTTTCGGCGAGCTTTCCGCCGAAGATGGTAAACTCTTTAAAAGCTGGTTGCAGGTGCAATGGTTTCCATAAGGGTCGTGCTTCAATATCCTTGTTTGCAAGCGCCTGGATAATCTGGTCACGCGACGTGCCACTGACCACATTGTCTACGGTGAAGCATGTGAGCCAGTAATTTACTGAATCAGGGTCGTTGACTGGCATAAATGTTATGCCCGGCAAATCAGAAAGCATCTTGCGATAAAATTCGAAATTCTCGCGGCGTAGTCTGATGCGCCGTTTGAGATCCGCAAGCTGACTTAAGCCTAGCGCGGCAAGCACGTTACTCAACCGGTAATTGTACCCGACTTCATCATGTTCGTAGTGCAGTGTTGATCCTCTGGCTTGATTTGCCAGGTAACGGGCTCGCTCAATACAGGCTACTTTGTTAGTTAGCAGCATCCCACCGCCGGAAGTTGTTATGATCTTATTTCCATTAAATGAAAAAAACGAAAGCGCTCCCATCCCACCTGCGGGTCTGCCTTTATAGTGCGCTCCCAGCGCTTCAGCAGCATCCTCGATTACAGGTATTTCATAATGCCGACAGATTTTTTCAATAGGATCCATGTCTGCACATTGCCCATAAAGATGAACAATAATGACAGCTTTGGGTAAGTTTCCTGCAGCAGCACATTTTTCCAGCGCTGAATGCAAGAGTTCCGGATCCATATTCCACGTATTCGACTCACTATCGATGAAGATAGGCTTGGCTCCACAGTAGCAGATTGGATTTGCACTGGCAGCGAAGGTAAATGTCGGGCAAATAACGCTATCGCCGGGTCGAATATCGAGCGATTTTAGAGCCAAATGCAAAGCTGCTGTACCAGAGTTAACCGCCAGTGCGTACTTGCGGCCAACTTGCCGTGCTAAAGTCTCTTCAAAGCACTCGAGATGCGGACCCGTGGGCGCAACCCAGTTTGAGGCTAGTACTCTGTCTAGTGCAGCATAATCTTCCGCTCGAATGTCCGGCGGGGAAAGATGAATGCGAAACATTATCGAAAAGAAACTCTTCGCCGCAACTGTCTTTATCAGCGCCGGTTAACTGTTTGCCCAAGAGATATTCGATTTCAATTAATTGATCGGGACATTTGCAGTACCAAATTCGACTGAAGTAACCGCCTTATTGATTGCTTGTAAGTTCAGTACCTTCTGTGCCATTAGGGCTAACAACCATTACCTCTTGATCGTTGGGGTAAGGATTTGTGGCCCTATCGTCTGAGGCGAACCTGGACGTGGTATCTTTGGGAAATTGATTTACGTAATTTCTAAACTCAGGGCTAAGACTAGATTTCTGAACCGAAAAAGCTTGCCCAGGTGGAATACGCACTAATTTCAAAGCATCTGCTTCGGGATCGTAAGACTTCTTCACAGTACCGTTACGTGCTAACTCTATAGGTCCCGAAAATTTTGTGACGAGATCAACCTTACCATCGATATTCTTTACATCGAACACGAATTCTTGGCGAATTGAATCATAATAGAGTCCAACAAAAAAGCTATTTCCCGAAACCAGCACATCGCCCAGTTTAGTTTTGATTCGAAATTCCGAATCCTGACGCAACCCTTTTACATTTCCTTTCAAATTACCGTACTTCAGTTCTAATTCGGTTGTAGAATTGCTGATTTCTTCCTCCGGGTATTCTTCAGGATTATCTTTCCAATAGGGTTTTTGTTTGAGTTTTGAAAGTACCAGGTTGGTACTCTCTTCAATAATCAGTCCGGCGCCGTTTGAGAAAACAAGGTGCGCGACACCGCTACTACCTGTAATGATGCTATCACCTTCCGACAGAATAGTATTTTCGATCAATGGCGTATTTTCCGATCCCGGGGCACCGTAGCTAATCGTTCCTTTTGTGCTAATTACTTTAACATTGGCTAAAGGAGAAGCCGCATTGGCTACTACTGCACTTAGACATAGCAAAGCGAAGAAACGAAGATTGAAGCAGCAATATTTCATAATTTTTAAACAGTTAGCATTGGTATTTTGTTAGTATTTAAATTTGCTTAGATTTATATGCAAACATTTAATTACTATAATTAAATTGAAAATTGTATTTTATCAGTACAGATATCATCCGACAGTTTATTTCATACTTCATGAAGTCAAATTACCGAGGACGTATTGCCCCAACACCGACCGGTTACATGCACTTAGGACATGCGCGTACTTTCTGGATTGCAATGTTACGTGCACAGGAATCCGGCGGCGAATTGATCTACAGGTGTGAAGATCTGGATAGTGCTCGTTGCAATCCTGAGTTTACTAAAGCAGCGATAGAAGATTTACGCTGGTTTGGATGTTCCTGGGACGAGGGTCCGGACATCGGTGGTTCTTTTGCGCCGTATCAGCAGAGCAAGCGTATGCCTTTTTTTCTGAATGCCTGGAAAGCATTGCAAGAAGCTGGGGTCATTTATCCGTGCAATCAATCGCGCAAGGATGTTGCCGAAGCGATTCAGGCGCCGCATAAAGACTCCGAAACCAGTGAGCCAATCTATCCCAAAGAATTGCGCCCTCCTGAAGGAACTGGGAAAACTGCAACGACTCCCGGTAGTACTAACTGGCGTTTTCGCGTGCCAGATCAGCGAACAATCGAGTTTAATGATCAGGGTGCAGGTCTCTGCTCGTTTGTTTGCCAGCGCGACTTTGGCGATTTTCTAATTTGGCGAAAAGACGGCTTTCCGGCATACGAGCTTGCTGTTGTCGTCGACGATGCGACGATGCAGATTTCGGAAGTGGTTCGCGGAAAGGACCTTCTGCTCTCAACAGCTCGGCAAATTTTAATTTACGAAGCTTTAGGATTTAGGCCACCACAGTTTTGTCATGTCCCTCTGGTGTGTGATTCCAGCGGCAAACGTCTGGCTAAACGTCATGGAGCTTTGAGTTTGCGAGAATTGCGTGCAGCTGGTTATAATCCTGAGCAGTTGCGTGACTCCCTGGAATGCAGCACAGGGGATGCACTCGTGTTTTCAACAAATCATACCAACTTCGGAAAGGTTTGAAAGTATTTTATCGAGTCAAAAGGTTTGATCTCGTAGCGTTTTTTTACTGATGTTTTTATCGCTGTTGTAAAACAATCCTTAAAAAAATGAGTCGATTTCGAAATGAGTGGCGACGGATTATTTTCAAGTCAAGTCGCTGGGATGAGAAGGCATTTGATCTCTTAGTGATTATTGCGATTTGTATCAGCGTAAGTGCCGTAGTTTTAGAGAGCATCCCTACATTCAATCCGAGAATAAGTCGTGTATTCTACTTCGTTGAATGGTGCATCACTATCATATTCACACTGGAATATATTTTGAGGATCTATGTTTCCTTGCGTCCCTTGCGCTATATGAGAAGTTTTTTCGGAATGGTTGATCTTCTGTCAATACTACCGACTTATCTAGATTTGCTTTTTCCGGGAACACACTATCTGTCATTATTGCGAGTACTGCGTGTGTTGCGTATTTTCAGAGTGCTGAAACTTGTTAAGTATATTGGTGAAGCCAATTTTCTAATGCACACGCTATATTCAGCTTCTCGGAAGATAGCTGTATTCATTTTTGGTGTATTGATGTTGGTATTAATACTTGGTTCGTTGATGTACATGATTGAAGGTCCTGAAAGTGGATTTACCAGCATTCCTAAAGGAGTTTACTGGGCGATTGTCACACTGACAACAGTTGGCTACGGTGATATTTCACCACAAACACCTCTAGGACAGTTTGTTGCTTCGGCCATAATGATTATTGGATATGGGATCATTGCTGTACCAACAGCAATTGTTACTGCTGAAATGGCTCAAACCAAAAAGGATACTACCGATGATGAATCTGCAGATCAACTCTGTGCCTCATGTGGCTGGCTCGATCACGAGCATGATGCAGTTTACTGCAAAGTGTGCGGTGAGCGGCTGCCGGATATGCGGCATTGAAGTCGAAGCTACTCGCCAGATTTAGAACGGAGGCTCCTCATCAAGAATTTCATCAGCCGGATCGAAGGGGGGTGGTTCATTCTCATTACTGCCGTTGCTTCCGAGAGCTTCAATTTTCCATGCTGCCAAATTGACAAAGTACTTGCCTTGCCACTCGCGTCCGCGAATATCAAAAGTTACTTTTATGCGATCGCCTTTGCTCAGCTTGTTGACCATCTCGACATTCTCTTTCACGCACTCAAATTTGATATCCTGTGGATACTTATCTGCTTCATCGGTGATGACGAATTCGCGCTTGTTAAAGCCGCTATCGAAGACTTGTTCTTCAAAGATTTCTTTTACAGTTCCGCTTAGTTGATGCATGGCACTTGATAGATGTGTAACTGGGTTTGAAAGTAAACTGATTTGTTTGGGAGTGAATCCTATTTTTAAAAGATCAAGAGGGTTTCCTTGTCAAGTAGGGAACTTTTATTAAGAATGAGCCAAATCATAAATTGCATAACTCGCAAAAAGGTTGGGCAAGACTGTACACTCTGATTGCAAATCGCCAGAGAGATATGTTCGATTCACGATCTTAATATTCCGCAAGTTACAAAATTCATCGAACTCGCTCACTGAAAACGGATTTGAACGCTGTGTCTCAAACCAAGCACGCTGCTGCAAATCTTTGATTATAAGTCGACGGCCTTTGAGGAAAAACTTTAATCGGTTTTTCCAGAATGCATAATTCAGAAAGCCAACAGTCACGCGCTTGCCGACGCGCAGACCTTCGGCCAGGATGATGTCAGGGTCGTTCACAAATTCCACCGACCGGCTGAATATGACACGATCAAACGTATCGTTCTCAAATTCCGTCAGCAGCTGACGAATATCACCATGGTAGGCAGTTACGCCACGCTTGACACAACTCAGTATGTAATCGAAGTTGATGTCTACACCAACACCATAAATTGATTTTTTCTGTTTCAGGTACTCCAGCAAAACACCGCGTCCGCAGCCCAGATCCAAAACCCGATCTCCCTCATTAACCCATCGGGCGATGACATTGGCATCAATCTGGCGCTTTCTACTCTTTGATTCCATAATTATCGATCCAGAAATGTCTGAATAAGTGCATAAAGTTCCGGCGAATGCACTAGAAATGAATCGTGTCCGAAATCCACTGCAATTTCCGCATAAGTGGCATCTTTGCCCAGGCGTAAGAGCGCTTGAACAATTTCTTTATTGCCTTGCGGAGGATACAACCAGTCTGAGGTAAAACCAACGACAAGTCCTGACGAGTTGACGGGTGCAAGCGTATCTTCCAGTGAAACCGGGTTGTGAAGATCAAAACGATCCAGCGCTTTGGTCAGGTAGAGGTAAGTATTCGCATCAAATCGCGAGACAAAGCTCTCACCTTGATAGCGCAGGTAGCTCTCTACCTCAAATTCAACATCAAAATGTTCTCTACTTTCTTCTGAAGCCCGGCGCTTGCGGCCAAACTTTGCCTCCATGCCTGCATCAGAAAGGTAAGTAATATGAGCCATCATTCTGGCTACGGACAAACCTTGGGCAGGCTGCTGCTCCAAATCATAATTGCCTTTGTTCCACGACGGATCCCGTAAAATTGCCTGACGTCCTGTATCGTTGAAAGCAATAGCCTGAGCGCTATGACGTGCGCAACAAGCTAGAGCAATGTAACGATCTACCCGTTCGGGAAAATCAATCGTCCACTGAAGCGCCTGCATCCCACCCATGCTGCCCCCAATCACAGCATGTAAGCGCTCTAATCCAAGGGAATCTAGCAATAAGCTCTGGGCTTTTACCATATCACCAATGGTAAGTCTTGGAAATTCCAGACGGTATAACTCACCTGTCTGTGGATTGATTGAGGTCGGCCCTGAAGATCCCGAACAACCACCCAATACATTTGAGCAGATAACGAAATAGCGTGAGGTATCAATTGTTTTGCCGGGCCCGACGACAAAATTCCACCAACCTCGTTTTCGTTCATCCATGGAATAAGCGCCTGCGCAATGGTGATTGCCCGTAAGTGCATGGCATATCAAAATTGCGTTGTCTTTGGCAGCATTAAGACGACCGTAGGTTTCATAACGCAAGGTCAGTTGCGGAATGGAGCCTCCGGACTCAAAGTAAAACGGTTTATCCAGAACAAAGTCCTGGTACTCAACAAGTCCGACTTCACCCTCTTCCAGCACTTGTTGCCCTGATTCAGAATCGTTCATAGCATTAAAATTTGCACGAATGATTATATTCCTTGCTGTAATGTCTGACTGCAACCTGCACTCTTAAAATCCTTTAATTTTAAAGAGTCCGGTAACACTTGCGTTATCGTGAATTCGCTTAATCCCTTCACCCAACAATTCGGCAACGCTGAGAACTGTTATTGGCACACCTTCACGTTGTTCGACCGGTGTCGTATCGGTAGTGATCAAGTGATCCAGCTTGCCGCTTGCAATACGCTTATATCCTAACTCATTGAGTACACCGTGACTGACCGCAGCCTGTACTTTTCTAGCGCCGTTTTTCTTCAATAACTCTGCAGCTGCACAGAGAGTGCCGGCCGTTTCCGTCATATCATCAATCAGAAGGATATCGCGCCCATCGACATCGCCGACCAAGGAGACTGCCTCTACTTTGTCCGCAGATATCCGCCGCTTTGCAATAAACCCCAGCGGAACATCCAGCATGGTTGCATATGCAGATGCCATTTTCATACCGCCGACATCAGGTGAGAACAGCGTCATGTTAGTTCTGTCAATATCCTTCAAATATTCAAAAAGCACCGGCGAGGCGTAAAGATGGTCCACTGGGATATCAAAAAAACCTTGAATTTGCTGAGCGTGCAGATCAACAGTCAGCACTCGTGTCGCTCCGGCGGAAACCAGCAAATTGGCAACCAGTTTTGATGTAATGGGAACACGCGGCTGATCTTTACGATCCTGGCGTGCATAGCCGTAGAAAGGCATAACAGCTGTAATGCTTCTTGCCGAGGCCCGGCGAGCAGCATCAATCATGATGAATAGCTCCATCAGGTAGTGATTGGCTGGATTGCAAGTCGACTGAACAATGAAGATATCCGCTCCACGAATATTTTCATTGATCCTCACAAAACTTTCACCGTCAGGGAAACTTTTTACAGTTGCATCGCCCAGCGGGACATCCAGATAGTCACAAATATCTTTGGCCAGTTGTGGATTTGAATTTCCACAAAAAATCTTCAGGGTGCTTTCTTTCATATTGAGTCATTGGGTTGCGCGACTTTTCTTAAGGGATTCGACGCTTTTTTCAAGTTTGGAAAATCGTTTAAACAACTCCGGCAGACGTCTTTGCAATATAGCGATACGTCCATAAAGTACAGTTGGATCGCCATTTAGACCACGAACCTTTTCATTTGGCTTAAGTGATCGACTCACCGAAGAAGCGCCGGCGACGATTGCACCGGAGCCCAGTTCCAGATGACCGGCAACGCCCACCTGACCGGCGAGGACAACACCATCGCCTAAAAGAGTGCTACCACTAATTCCCACCTGAGCAACGATCAGACAGTTCTTGCCGATTTTGACATTGTGAGCAATCTGCACCTGATTATCAATTTTGGTTCCTTTTCCAATCCATGTGGAGCCGAACCGAGCACGGTCAACTGTCGTATTGGCCCCAATATCAACATCTGATTCGGTAACAACATTGCCAATCTGTGGGACACGTTGATGTGCGCCCTCGTGGAATTCGTAACCATAGCCATCGGAGCCAATTACACAACCTGAATATAGCCGGTTACGTACTCCCACTCGACAGTAATCACCTAAAACAACCCGTGGAAAAATATGTGTTTCGCTGCCGATTTCTACATACCGTCCAATGCTGACATGGGACTCCAGCACTACGGAATCATGAATGACCGCACCTTTGCTAATATAACAAAAAGGCCCGATAGATGCAGTTGCCGAGACTTCCGCTTCTTCATCAACAACTGCAGTTGGATGCACTCCGGGAGTCGCCGGAGGAAATAGACTTTTTTCAATATCCCGGCATAAGAGCGCCAGTGCATACGAAGGATTCTCTAGCTTAACGTATAGTTGCTCTTTTTTGGGTTCTCCCACATAGCCCTTTGGCAAAAGTAATACCGACGCATTGGATGAAGCTACTTCAGCAACATATTTTGGATTGCCCAGGAAAGATAAATCACCTTCTACGGCCTTGGAGAGAGAAGCAATTCCAACAATTTCTCCGGTGTAATCACCTATATGTTCTGCATCCTGATCAACGATTTCCAGAATACGTTCAATTGAATAGGTGAAAGACATGACAATAAAGCTAACAAACTAAAAAACCCTGTTCAAAATAGAACAGGGTTCTTTGAAAATAAAATCCGCGAAAATTTACTCACTGGCATTGAGAACCGCAATCACAGAATCTGTAATCTCCAGTTCATCAGCCGAAAATACGACAGCATTTGATGGAAGGACAATATCAATCCCCTTGTCCGTAGCTACCTGCTTGACTGCCTCGACAGCTTTCTGCTGGAGAGGAGCGAGGTCTTCCTGCTGGCCTTGTTTCGCGAGTTGTTGTGCCTGTTGGCGAAACTGCTGCAACTCTACCTGTGCAGCTTGCAATTGTGCTTTAAGTTCAGCAATTTCTACTCTTGCTTCTGCTTTCCGCTCTTCATCGAGGGAGGGGTTTTCTATCTCTGCTTCAAGGTCGCGCCCCTTGCTGACGATCGCCTGGACGTTTTCCTGCATTTTCTTCATCTCTTCTTCGACAGGCTCAACAGAGCTTTTGATCTTCTCAACAGCTGCTTGAAAGTTGTTATAGTCATTTAGAACCCGTTTAATATCAACAGTCGCCACAACTGGGGTCTTTTGAGCAAAGAGACCAACAGTACAGAAAATTGTAGTAAGGAATAATAGTGTTATTTTTTTCATATAATCTAGTTTGTGTTAATTGATGCTTGAACATTGGCAATGCTAAAACCGTGTACCAAATGAAAAGTTAAACTGCGCTCCATCATCGTCAATGTATCCAGGCGTTGCGATGGGAAACCCCAAATCCAGTTTTAAGGGTGACCCCATTAGCAGGATACGCGCCCCAATCCCCCAATTCGAAGCATAGTCTGAAAAACTGAAGTTGTAGTCTGATTCATTGACAAAACCTAAATCATAGAAAGCAACCAAACCTAAAGGTTCCGCAATTCTAAACCCATATTCAAAAGAAATTAGCCCATAGCTATTGCCTCCAATCGATTCACTTGGGTCATCATCATCGCGAGGACTAACGTCACGAAAATCAAATCCGCGAAGGCTTTCGGGGCCACCAAGATAAAAACGATCATAAAACGGGACTTCATCGCTGCTTCCATAAGGCGAAACTGTGCCAATACGCCCAATAATAGATAACGTCTGCTCAAGATGATCAAAGGTCGGGATAAATTGTGCCGTGCGCGCTTCCAGCTTCAAATAATTGAAATCACCTCCTAGTCCTGCCAGTTCCGACGCAAGTGAAGTTCGATTTCCTCTGCGCGTGAAAAGGAATGAATTACGCGTATCCCGCAGCAGAGTAAAACCAGCCTTGGAAATCGTATCTTTTCTGCCATCCGCGGCCTGGTACACATCCGCGATATTATCGTTGGGGCGCGACCCGTCCTCTCGATCCGGCTCTCCAGTCTGGCTTACACCAAAATTAACATCGAAAATTTCCACAACTTCATAGCGGTAAGACATCCGCGCCTCGACCAGCTCGAAGAGCCGTCGGCGCAGGTACATTTCGAAACCAGTGCGCAGTTCGTTGAAATCACTGCTGTTAAAGTCTGACTCTGTACGAAATATATCAGTCCCGAAAGCTAGTCGCTGCTCAAACAGCCAAGGCTCCTCAAAAGAAAGCAGGATTTGGCTGCTGACGTTGCCAAAGGATGCACGAAAGCGAAGTTTCTGTCCGTCTCCGCGAAAACCTGAACGCCAGTTGAACAGATCGAAATTACCTTGTGCCAATTCGAAAAACACCACTGCTCGCTCAACCGAGCCAAATCCGGCGCCAAATGTAAGATTTCCTGTACGTCCCTCACTAACGACAATACTGAGATCACGACGTCCGGGAATATTGGTATATTCCGGGCTCAGACGAACTGCTTCAAAAAAGCGTGTGTTTCTCAGACGATTTTCGCTGGTTTCCATACGCTTTAGATCAAAGACATCGCCTGGTCGCAGCGCTAATTCTCGGATGATCACACGCGTTTTGGTTATGGTATTGCCCTCAACATTAATGGATTCTACATAGAATTTCTCGCTTTCGCGTATGCTAAAAACAATATCAATCGCACGCGTGCTCATATTCGGTATGCGCTCGACACGCACGTTTGTATTGAGATAGCCACGGGATGTATAGTAGTCACGAACATCAGATGCAGCCTCGTCGATCGCTTCAGGTGAAAACGGGTCGCCTGCCTCAACCTCCACAGTGCCCAACAACTCTCCACTTGTAAAAATCGTTGCATTTTCGACGGATAAATCTCCCAGAAAATACTGTTCTCCTTCTTTGATATGAATTGTAATGTACAGATCTCGAGTCGTTTTAAAATCGAGATCTACAGCATCTTCGTCGACCACTACATCCAGGTAGCCACGACTGCGATAAAATTCACGCAACAACTCAAGATCTTCCCTGAATTTAAACTCGTCGAAACGACCGGAGCCGGTGAGCCAGGAAAGCCAGTTCCGCTTTTTCGTTTCAAATACTTTGGCGAGCTTCCCATCCTTAAAAACCTCATTCCCTTCGAAAGACAAACCTTTGATCCGAACGTTATTGCCCTCATCAATATCAAAAATGACAACTGCCTTACCGGTTACCCTGTCGCGCTGGATTCGATAATCAACCGTCGCATCGGTGTAGCCTTTTTTTACATAGTAGGCTTTGATTTTTGAAGCTGCCTCACTTATCTGGTATTCGTCCAGTATGATGCCAGCCTCCAGCTCGCCTTCATCCATCAGACGGTCCTTCGAATACTTTCGATTTCCTTCAAAAATAATCTGTTTAATCGTATATTTGGGCATTACTTCGAAGATCACATTTACAGAATTATCTTCTGCATCCTCAACCCGAACCTCAACAAATTCGAATAACCCGGTGCTGTAGAGCGTACGTATCGACTGATCAACCAGCGCCGCGTTATAGTCCATACCGGCACGCAGCTGTATATTACTTAATGCCAGTTCTTTGCTGACGGATTGAAATCCATCAAATTCGATGCGCACTTCAGCGACTACAGGACTGGTTTGATTATTTTGCGCCGACAGAATCGGAAGGCATAGCAAAGCTTCAAGGTAAACAACTGCGCATAAAAAAATCTTAGGAAATCGCATCGGATAATACTTTTGAACTTTGCTGCTATCTAGCGATGAAAATTTTCATACCGGGTAAAACGCCTCAGGAATGTCAGATCAACAGCCCCTACCGGGCCATTACGCTGCTTTGCGATAAACAATCGGATATGTTCCGTATCTCCCGGAATCGCACCTTCCTGAACACCCTCGTCATCATCCCGTTTTTTGGGACGATGCAACAGCATTACGACGTCGGCATCCTGCTCAATCGACCCGGACTCGCGCAAATCCGAAAGTCGCGGATCACGGTTCTCTCGTTCTGATTCACGGTTTAGCTGACTGAGCACAACGACCGGTAGACCCAGTTCTTTTGCCATACCCTTCATCCCTCGAGAAATTTCAGCAATTTGCTGTTCACGCAGTACTCTCTGGTCCACTCCACGAATCAACTGCAGATAGTCGACCACAATCAGGCCCAAAGGACTCTTGGTATGCAAGCGTCGCGCTTTTGCACGAATATCCATAATCGTCGAGTTGGAATGATCGTCGATCCACAGTGGTGCTTGCTTTAATTCTTTTGTCGCGGTTGTAATCTCCTCCATATCCTGCTTGGAAACCACGCGATCGCGAATACGTTTCATATCAACTCTGGAACGGCTACAAATCAGACGCATCGCCAAGTCTTCCGAAGTCATTTCCAGGCTAAATACAAGCACACCTCTGGGAGGCTTACCGCCATCTGGCAATGCAACATGCTCGGCAAAATTCATTGCCAATGACGTCTTACCCACTGAAGGACGTGCCGCCAATACAATCATTTGTCCCGGATGAAATCCATACGTCATACCATCCAGATCACGAAAGCCGGAGAGTACACCGGTTGTATCGTGTTTGCCACTGAGGAGCCCTTGAATATTTTTGACTGCGCAATCGAGCGCCTCGCTGATCGTTGTAGCGCCTTCGGTCACTCGGTCACGACCAATTTCGAAAATGTCCTGCTCGATTTTTTCGATAAAAGAAGCGATGTCATCCTGTTGCTCGTAACAGGCCTCAATTGTCTCGCGAGATGTCCGGATCAAACGTCGCAATAAGTACTTTTCATGAACAATGCGCGAAAAATAGCGTGCATGCGCAGGAGTTTCTATACGATTCTGAATTGAATAAATGGCAGCAATACCGCCAACATCCTCCTCCAGACCATGCTTGCGCAGATAGTCGAGCAACAGTATTTCATCAATCGGGTCACCCGTCTGGTAGAGTGCCAGTAACGCGCGAAATATCTCCTGATGTGCGGTTTTAAAAAAGTAATCGGGAGTAATTTTTGCCTCAATGCACTCTGAAAGTACTTCCCGTCCACCATCAATCAGGCAGGCTGCCAGCAAACCTTCTTCTGCCTCCAGGTTGTGTGGCTGCACACGAATAATTTCATCAGATTTGTAATTTTCGTGTGCCCGATAGGTGCCTTGGCCGCGACTGTTTTCGAAATCAGAGGATTCGGTCGGCATAGGACGAACAAAGTCTGAAAGACCACACAAAGTGGCCTAATCTTCGCTTTTTTCGGAGGTCGTTTCAGAAACGACTTCCTCTATTGGATTTTTAGAAACCACTTCAAATTTCAAATCCACCTGTACCTCAGTATGCAACTTAATGTGCGCCAGATGAGAGCCCAGTTCTTTAATCGGCTGTGGCAGACCCAGTTGCTTTTTGGTCAGTTCAATACCTTCATCCTGTAGACGTTCGATCAGGTCATTGGCGGTTACTGCACCAAACATCTTGCCACCTTCTCCGGTTTTCACTGCAATTGCCAGATTGATCTTTGTGATCTTTCCACCGAGCGCCTGAGCTGATTCGAGTTCTTTTTGCTCACGCATTTCACGCGCCTTAAGCAGTGATTCGATGTGTTTTTTATTTGCCTGGGTAATAGGCAATGCCTTTTTGTACGGCAGTAAATAATTACGGGCATAGCCAGCACGAACGGTTACTGTATCGCCTTCGGCGCCGAGACCTTCAACAGGGTCAAGAAGAAGCACTTGAGAGTTAGCCATGATATATTCTTTTGTTTAATTGTTGGGTAAAATTAAAAGGGCACGTCATCCTCAAGCGTGTCCTCATCATTTGAAAAATTTGTTTCTGTGTTTTCTGATTTTACCGAAGATGGTTCGGAACGCACCGGTGGTGAACTTTGTTCATATCCGTCTCCTGAAGTGGAGTCTGAGTCATCGCGCCCACCCAGGAATTGGAAGCTTTCAAGAACGACACACAGCTTGCTGCGCTTTTGCCCTTCCTGCTCCCATTGATCCAATTTCAGGCGCCCTTCGACCATGAGCCCACGACCTTTGCGCATATATTTGCTGATTACTTCAGCTTGTTTGCCGAATGCATCAATGTCGATAAATGTTGTTTCTTCACGTCGCTCTCCTTCTTTGGTCATGTAAGCGCGATTAACAGCGAGACCCAGCTTGCAAATAGAGTTGCCATTGGCAGTTACCCGCAACTCAGGATCACGCGTCAGATTGCCGATCAGGATAACTTTGTTAAAAGAAGCCATTCTTTATCTCATTTCGATAAAAATCATACAAAACTCGGCGACAGATCAAACCGACTCAATAAAAATCCTGTTTATACGCTTATCCAGGCGCAATTTTTCTTTGAACTGCGCTGGAACCATACTGGGACTGCTGAAATAAATTTCCAGATAATGACCTTGATTGAAGCGATGATCCGCCGCGCGGGCAAACTCTCGCATGCCCAGATCGTTACCTTCGGACACCGTTGCGTCCAATGATTCCAACAGTTTGGTCAATTCAGTCAGTACCTTAGCGGAATCGTCTTTTGATTCGCGGAGGTCCAGAATAAAAGTAGTTTTATAGTTTTTATTTGTTATTGCGCTCATGCGTCGGTGCTGTGCGTTGATTAATAAGGTTCATAGCAAGTGCAGGTCCTTTGTCAATAATGAGCCGGAGATGTTCAAGATATATCGGGATCTGATCTGCTAGAATTTTTTGTTCATATGATGAAAATTTACTTAAGACATAGTCGGCAAGACTTATTTCTTTGTGCGGCTTTGAACCAATACCGATTCGATAGCGCAAGAAGTTTGGTTCAATTTTTGAGAGAATGTCAATAATACCATTGTGGCCACCGGCGCTGCCGCTGGCGCTGAGTTTAGGACGCCCAAGCTCGAGAGTTATATCGTCGTAAATAATCAGGAGCGCAGTAGTCGGCAACTTTTTATATTGAAGGACGGCTTTGAGCGAACGGCCACTTTCATTCATAAAAGTCTGTGGCTTTACCAGCAAAAACTCTTGATTTTGATAGACGATAGACGCTGTTTTTGCTTCGAAGCGATTTTCTATCTTCCACTTTGCACCAAACGATTTGGCGAGTGAATTGACGATTGAAAAGCCTATGTTATGGCGAGTGTTGCGGTATCTAAAACCCGGATTTCCAAGGCCGGCAATAACCGCTATGGACATTTTAGAAAGAACAAAGAAAAGTGTTAAATTTCGGTCAGGTAAGTTACTCGGTTTTATTCAGATTCAGCCGCATCATCACTTTTAACCCTGGAGGCAGGAACCTCGTCGGGTGAAAGACTCTCTTCTTCGGTTTCATCTGTATCCTGAGCAACTACTGTCGGCAACTGACAGGAGACAATCACCATGGAAGGTGTATCCATGTATTCAACGCCCTCCAAAACCTCAAGATCGCTGACATGAATTGCTTCGCCAACTGCGAGTTCTCTGACATTTACATCAATACGATCCGGCAGTTTTGCCGGAACACAACGAATTTCCAGGTTGTGTGTTTTATGGTCGAGAATACCGCCCTCTTTACGCACACCAATCGATTCACTTTCGCCAACAAGATGCACGGGTATACTGGCAGTAAAAGTTTCACCACGAGCAACTTCATGAAAGTCAATATGATCAATGCTGCGTTTGATGATGTTGCGCTGAATTTCCTGTATATGAGTAAGCGCTGTCTCACCTTTTTCGTCGACCAGTTCAATAAGCGCTGCGCCACTAAAAGAACGTCTTAGCTCGCGAAATTCAACTGCGGACAGAGAGATTGATCGTGAATTTCCCTTACTGTAGATACAAGCCGGTATTTTACCCTCTGCACGAAGGCGCCGGGCAACACCGCTACCGGTTTTTTCGCGATTAATGACATTTAGTTTGAACTGTTGCATGCTTCTGAAACTAAGTTTTGTAGTGATCAACAACTATGAGTTGCAAAAAGAAAACTTTGCATAGTGGGCGACGCTTCAAAGAAAGCAACCAAAAGTTTTGATATTTTTGCGGGAGTAGATGGCATTCGATAAGATTTGCCGGGGCTGGGCTTTGGGCACCAAAGATTTCAAGCGCAAGTTGCTGGAGACTGAAGGTCTGTTAAAGACGGAACAAAGGTAGATAAAGTCCCCCGGTCTGTTGCAAGATTTTCAGAACGGATTGGTTGCACTTAAAATGTGCGATTATTGCGCAGGAATCGAGCAATAGTGCACTACCAGTCTTCATGATCAATTTTGCTGCATTCTTTCACTGCAGATTCCCATTCATCAGCTTCAGCCTGACTGAGGCAGCCAAAGGTCTTTTTCAGAATCGTTTTCTTCTGTAACGCCGCCGAAGCATGCAATGAATGGATAAACTTAGCAGCCTCGTCCTGCTGAGACAGGGCAGCGTCTTTAATTCTTCGATAGCGACTTCAAGAACTGACATAAAACATAAGCCGTCGATTTCGCTTGGATTCGCAAGTCTAATCTGCATCGCTTTCCGATGAATGATAGGCTTGAAGACTCCACAAA
The DNA here is from genome assembly GCA_050301675.1 of Puniceicoccaceae bacterium. Classification (GTDB taxonomy): domain Bacteria; phylum Verrucomicrobiota; class Verrucomicrobiia; order Opitutales; family Coraliomargaritaceae; genus Lentimonas. Next base: position 8,282 of record JBNKZP010000001.1, on the reverse strand, counting down.
GGTACGCGGGGGGCAAAGTCCTCAACCAAAAGCTGAAAGCCAGGGAAACGCCATGTCTCACGCCGTTTCGAAAAGCTCAAGCTGAGCACGCCGAAGGGCGAAGCCGCGAAGAGCGCGAAGTTTTGAGATGTATTTGCTGTAACTTACAGAACCTTCCTTCGCGGGCTTGGCGGCTTGAGCGAAGCGGGCGAGAGTTAAAATCTTTTCAAAAAAACGAAGGTAAAAAAGGGGGGCATTCGTAAATATTAATACTGCACTTTCATCATTAATTTCCTATTGCTGATGCACGAAGTCTTCAAATTGAGCGAACTAATGGAGTCTATCACGTGGTCAATTTTGGTAGTTCATAACTTCCAGAACCCTTGAGCTTAACTACCATTGTAAGGTAGATACGAACTAAATTCACAGCCATCCCATAGAAAATCAACCACGAAGACACAGTTGCTCTGTGCCCTTCGTGGTTAATTATCTGCAGAGAATCCCGTGGGATGATTGTGAACTAAATTCTATTTTTCCAGTAGTTCCGTTCCTTAGACATGTGCATCACAGCTACAACCAGGATTTCATCTTTTCGAATTTGATAAATTACACCATAGGGGAAAACTTTTGTACGGCAACGATGCGTATGTCTTGATAATTTAGCCCATGCCCTCGGATGCGTTCTAATGCGTTCAACGCAACTACGAAATTCACCCATGAACCGTAGGCCTAAGCCTGGATCAGCTTCTTCATAATAGTCGATAGCATCATGCACTTCTTGCAATGCAATGCTTAAGAAGCGAATCTTCATTCTACTGAAAACGCTTCTCTAATTGGGCAAAAGCCTCATCTTCATTAACAGCCTTGATCTCATCTCGTTCAAAAGCAGCAATGCGATCCTCTGCTTCATTAGCCCATGCTTCGTCTATCTCTGACTGTCCCGGAGAATCAAGGCTCGAAAGTAATTTATCAGCTAAATAAGCACGGTAGCTAACTGAGCTTGATAATATCTCTTGTTCGATTTTTTTTTCTTGCACTGACATAATTCATAAAATTTGAGCCTAAAATAGATTCAGGTCAATCTCTTCAGAGATAAAAACCTGAGCGAGGCACAAAGACATCGGTAACACTTCTAATCTGCATCGCTTTCCGATGAATAATAGGCTTGAAGATTCCACAGGGCAGCAAAGCCGCAACCAAAGTCTGCAATACTGGAAAGCTGTGTCTTTGCTTTGGATAAGCATTTTCTAAACCACGGATTAAACGGATTTATACAGATACTTAAGGCTCTGTAAAAGAATCTTTAGCAAACTGTTTCTATCCGTATCATCCGTGATCAGTGGTTACATTAATTCTTATCTTGGGTCTTGCGCGAGTCAAAATCGTTTCAAAAAAACAAGAAATGAGACCTAAAACTCATCACCGAGGGCAAAATTCACTCCCTCAACGTTGGCGAAGGAGCAGGCATCCATCACCTTTACAATTTGCTTATGCGGCACTGAATTTGCCGGTGCAATGGTTACGATTGCTTCGACCTTATTGGCAGCGCTGGCCTCGCGAAACCGGGTTAGCATTGCAGCCAACTCGGCCAGACGAACCGCATCCGGGCTGTCGTACGGATACTCATTGACAATCACCTGCCCGTCTTCACGTATTTCGATAATTTGCTCGTCCGGCAGGTCCACTGGAGTTTCCTGCTCGACAGTGCCGGGCAATTGAAATGACAGATCCGCCTCCTGCCGTTCCAGGGTCGAAGATACCATAAAGTAAATGAGCAGCAGAAACACTACATCAATCATCGGTGCGATGGGAACACCGCCTTTATCCTCGGATCGCTTTCTAAGTCTGGCCATTTGCTTATTTTTGCTGGTAAGTCGCGTAGATCACTTCGTAGGCGCCCGCTTCCGCACAGGCACGCAGCACTTTCTTGATGGCTTCATAGGCAGTTGCCTGATCAGCTCTCACATGAATGCGCAAATCAGGATTTGACGCCAGGGACTCTTTGATGGAGGCCTGCATCTGATCCAGCGTTTTCGGCTGAGCCCCGATAAAAATCTGCCCCTGGGCATCCAGTGAAATTGTTCCTCGGTCACTCAGATCGTCCGGCACTTTGCTAGTGTCGGATTCGGGCAAATCAAGCTTCACGCGTTGATCTGACTGTGCCAGCGTACTAACTGTCATAAAAAACACTAGCAGCAGGAACACCATATCAATCATGGGTGTCATTGGGAAATCTTCTTCGGGCAGAGATGTATTTCTACGACGGGGCATGTCTCACTCAGGGCAAAGGGGTATTGAATTAGCTTTGATGCTTGAAGCTTATGAAAAAACTGTTGTTAAAATTTAGAGTAAAACTAACACTTGCAATCATTTTAATCACTCATTGGATTCAAGGTTTGTTACATGTTAATTGCCAGAGTAGCTCAGTGGTAGAGCAGAGGACTCATAAGCCTTTGGTCGGCGGTTCAAATCCGCCCTTTGGCACCATATTGGCTGGATCGCAAAATCGGAACTTGCATCAAATCTGATTTATTATGCCTTACTCTTTGCTTTTTTTAACACCTTTGATCACGGCAACGATTGGTTGGGCAACAAACTGGCTGGCGATCAAAATGCTTTTTCATCCGAGAAAACCATTGCGTCTGTTCTTCTGGAAATGGCAGGGGCTTATTCCGCGACGCCAGCATCAACTCGCGGCTGAAGCTGCTGAAATAATTGAACGAGAGATCTTTCAGCAGCACTTGATTCTAAATGAGATTAAAAAGATCGAACTGAGCCCTTATCTGGAACAAACAGCCCGCACGCTGGTATGGGAACGCATCGGCCCGCAGTTGCGCACGATCCCTCTTCTCGGTAATTTTATTAATGACAAAATCTTGGCAAAGTTTGAAACTATTGCCGCCGCCGAAATCAAAAAAGAGGCCGAGCCTTTAGTCGAAAAGGTTGCAACCGAATTTGAATTATCCGTAGATTTAAAGCAAATGATCGAAAATAATATCAATGCTTTCGATATAGAGCGACTCGAAGCAATCGTTGATCATGTAGCAAAACATGAATTTCGAACGATAGAAAGATTGGGCGCATTACTCGGTTTCTTAATCGGATGTGTACAGGTTGCATTGTTTTGGTTACTCGGCTCATTTGATGTTTGAATTAAGAATCCAATTGCACAAAAGTTTCTTCTTTCTGCGATTGATATCTACAAATTAAAAATCAGATCAACAGACCAATTCGGGTTAAAAACAACATTGCTGATTGGCACAACACAGACTATCAAAATTTCTTTATTCAAAAATCATTATTCCAATGAAACAGCTTATCCTTCTTACACTATCATTCTGCTTAGCACAGCTTGCATTTTCACAAACAATTCCTGCTGAAGTTTCCGACATCAACTTTCAAGAACTCGATGACGACTGGGTACAGATGGAAGTCCAAATTCGCGCCGATAAAAACACAGCTGAAGACGCAAAGAATGAGCGCTTCGTGGACAATATAAAGGTCATAGCATATCTTGCTTATGAACGGGACTCCAAGACAAAGAGCTTCGATTTTTACAAGTCGCAGGTGGAGATTGTCTCCATTGAACAAGGCAAGGAAAAAAATGTCTACTTCTACATGCCTGGAGTGATCATAGATCGCGATCGCTTACCGAAGAAACCACCCTATTATTTTGTGGCCCTTGAAGTAGATGGTAAAATTTTACCGCTGAGTACCAATGCCTACTCACAGGATACATTGAATAGCGATACATTACGTAGCATGAAGCAAAAAGCAGATGCTGAAAGTGGAGCAAACGATTTCATCCTGAGGCCAAACTATCACACTCCTCGAAATATAGTTTTAAGAGCAAGACTAGACCCAAGCGAGATGGCGCCGCTGATCATACGTGAGCCAAGGGAGTAACTGACTAGTCTACTTTTGGCAAATTTGGAGTATTGAACGTTCGATGTTCAAAGCTCGATGTTTCTCTGGTTCCGGCTTTGCTGAGTCGGGGCGCAATCGATACACTTTTGGATTTCATCTTCCTCCACATTCATCGCACTTTTACAAAATGCCAACATGTCCTGTTGAACAGATGCTGTAAATGAAACGATTCTGTCAGAAAAGTTAAACTCATAGTGATAACAATGCAATGCCTGGCGTTTCATCGGCAAAGCTGCCTCCAGACGCGCAGTCCAGCCTTGTTCAATAAAATCGATATAGAGCGTTTCGTCCGGGCCGTAAATCTTGTCGCCTACTACGCGTCTTTCCAGCCACTCGGCGTGCACACGGATTTGATGTTTACGTCCGGTTTCAGGAATGACCCGACATAGCGCATATCCACACCTTTGGATCAAAGGAGTAAAGTGAGTGACTGCGGTCTGGGCTGTCCGATCAAAGCTCACTTCCGACTTCACAAAAACTGGCCCACCTCGACGTCGGGCAATCGGCTGGTCAACACAGATTGGTGTATCCAGTTCACCTTCGAGAATAACCAGGTAAGTCTTATCAACCTTTCTCGCCTGGATCGCCATCTGAAACTTGCGTGCGACCGACGCTCTTTTGGCAAAGATAACCAATCCGCTTGTCTCACGATCCAGCCGCGCAACAAGATGGAGCTTATCAATGCCAGTATACTCTCTGACAACACCAACCAGGCTCGACAAAGGCCCGTTCTTGGAAGGATGACAGACCAGCCAACCCGGCTTATTTACAACCAATAAATCGTCGTCCTCCTGTATAATCCAATCAGCAAAACTATCCAGATCGACCAGTGGAGCGACCTTGCCATAAGGGTTCATCATGATTTTTTATGCACTTCCAGGCGCATTTTACGAAGTAGAGCGCCACCAATCCGAGTCACGAAAACAATTGATAATTTGCTGCCCAGAAGCACAATCAACTTGTTTTTCCACCCTGTAATCAGAAGCGATTTTTTGTTTGCCAGAGCTTTCAAGGTTTTATCAGCCACCTCCTCGGAACTCATGTCAAGCAATCTATTAACGCCGTGGTTCATCGGCGGTTCGGCAAATCCTGCTGCTTTGAAAAAGTTAGTCCGCGTCGGACCCGGACAAACAGCAAGCGTTCTGACTCTCGTTCCCCGCAAATCCTCATTTAATGCAAGCGTCCAATTCAGCACAAATGCCTTTGTCGCTCCATAGGTTGCAAAGAAAGGTGTCGGCTGAAATGCTGCCGTTGAGGCAATATTGACGATGTATCCACCTCGTCCCAGCAAATCAGGCAACAAGCGAGTCGTCAGATCAACAACCGCACGGATATTTAAATCGATCATGTTAAGCTGCTTTGACCGGTCGAGGGTCTGTTGACTGCCGTAATCGCCAAACCCACTGTTATTAAACAACAAAACCTTTCCCGGGACAGCTTCTGAAAGTATCACCTTCAACCGCTCAACTGATTTACACAGTTCGTCCGGGTTGCTTAAATCAGTCGCCAAATGAATGTAGTTTCTCTTATCAAAAAAATCGTCTGGTTGAGTACGAGAAATGTTGCATAATGTTACGGACGTCTCTAGCTTATGGATTGCTTTGATAATTGAATATCCAATTCCTGATGATCCACCGGTAACAATGATTACCGAAACGTTTTCTAAAAACTCTGAAAGTGTTGGCATAATTAATCTAAAGGTAGCCAGTGCGTTTGAAAACTTTCAAAAGCGCGCTGGCTTTCTTTTTGTTCAGTCATGTCAGAGCATGGAAGTCAATTGGCTTCATTCACCAAAAACCCAAAAAGAAAGAATACGTTATGGAAAAACATGAAAAACATGATGTAATTATATCCGGCTTGAACATGGAACTCACTGATGCAATTAAAATGATAGTTCACGAAAAAGTCGAAAAACTCTTCGGTCACGATGATCATATCATTCGTATGCGTGTTGAGCTTGAGTATGACCCCCACCCCAAAACACACGAAAAAGAATTTATCGCAAAAGGACATCTTGAGGTGCGTGGCAAAGACCATATTGCCCATGCGGAAACCGATAATCTTTACAAATCCATTGATGAAATGATTCATAAACTGGATCGGATGATTCGTCGCCGTTCCAGAGCTGAGATATCCAAACGCAGGGACGTTCACGCAATTGACATACCCGGCGACATCCCCGGATCAGCCTGATCCGATATAGCCGGAACAAAGGAAACGTTGAACAGGTTTCCAGTTTGATAGCCACAAAAAGTCACAAAGATGTACAAAACCCCGAACTGTGCTTCCAAACGTCTTATACCAATTTCAAAAAGGTTTGGCTTATAAGCTTAAATTGATTGTAGAAGCGGCATCTTGCCGCTTGCTTAGCGTAGGGAAAGCGGCAAAATGCCGCTTCTACACAAGCACCTCAAACCTTTTTGAAATTGGTATTATGCACTAGAAACCAAGTCACCATTTTGGCATTGCGTCTGATCCGCGCAAATCCGCGTTCATCCGTGGCTTACAAACCCCAACCTTTGTCAACTGCCGAATTGAGGTTAAACCAATCTTACTGATAACTGGAACCGGCAAAAGAAAGCGCTTCATCCAGCCAGTTGTCTTTGCGAAGTACACTACACCGCTGCTTAAATGCAATATGCTGAGATGCATACTGACAAGCTGTCATGGCTATTTTTGAAATTCTCTCCGGTACTAAATCAGTGGAGACTCGGCTTACTAACCATCGAACGGGCGCGGGGGAAAATCTTTGGTACAATTCATCTTCCAGACTGACAAATGAAATACAACTTCCCGGGTCGCCCTGACGGCCTGCTCGACCAAAAAGCTGGCGATCGACACGCTGAGACTCATGCCGTTCTGTAGCGATGACATGGAGACCTCCCAATTCGGCGACATCTTTTGAGAGTTTAATATCGGTTCCCCGCCCTGCCATATTGGTCGCAATTGTAATGAGACCGCGATGACCGGCATTGGCAACGATGGATGCTTCGTCTTTGGTATTCGTGGCATTGAGCAAATTAAATGCCATACCCCGCTCTTTCAGGAGTCCGGCCAGATGCTCGCTTGCCTGAATCGTTCGTGTTCCAATCAGTATGGGTCGTTCGGTAGCGTGTACCTTTATGATTTCATCCAATATTGCAGACCATTTGTCTTCCTGAGTTTTGAAAACCTGTTCCGGAAGATGCGTTCGAATACAAGGTTTGTGCGTCGGAATCTGCATGACTGGCAACTGGTAAATCTTCCAAAATTCGCCTGCTCCTTCTTTGGCAGTCCCCGACATGCCGGAAAGTCTTTTGAATAATCGGAAGAAACGTTGGAAACTCATCCTAGCAATCGTTTCATTCGGTGGTGTCAGTTCTACATTCTCCTTAGCTTCAATTGCCTGATGTAGTCCCTCTCCCCAGGAACGCATTGGCATCGGACGACCGGTTGACTCATCGACGATAACAATTTTTCCATCTTTGATAATGTACTGTTTACCCAAATGAAAAAATTCTTTTGCGGATATCGCCTGTTTGACGATTTCATGTCGTCGAGCAAGGTTTCGCCATTGAACCGGAATTGTTTCAAGCACTTTATCAATAACCTCGTCAGCTGAGTCCAATAGTGTGACTTCTTTGTAAAGAGAATCTACTTTATAGTGTGTATCGCGTTCCAGGTTCTGAGCAATTTTTCTTGCTGCCTCTGCAGCTCCGTGCTGGAACTCATTATCATTCTGGCGACTTATGATCAGCGGAGTGACTGCTTCATCGATAAGAACACTGTCGGCTTCATCGATAATAGCGGTATGCATTCCACGCATGGTCAGTCTATCGGCATGACTGCCGTTTGGATTCAGTAATTTGCGTAGAACGCATCGGGTCGATTCTTTGACCATCATTAGTTGTATACGGTCGCGTAGGAAATCTGCGCAGATTTCCTTACTCGTTGTATAAACAACATCATGATTGTAATTACGTTTACGTTCGTGGGGCTCCATTTCGCCGACAACATAACCCACTGTAACTTTACAGAAGGAAAAAAGCTCCTTAAACCATTTTGCGTCTCGTTCTGCAAGGTAGTCGTTGACTGTAATGACATGGCACGGCAGACCTGACCAACCGTTAAGGATCGCTGCAAGTGAAGCTGTTAGAGTTTTACCTTCACCTGTCGCCATTTCTGCAAGATAACCTTTGTGCAAGGCCAGCGCTCCGATTAGTTGCTCTTTGTAGGGCCGCAAACCTGTTTTTCGTGCAGCCGCTTCACGAACGGCTGCCAGTGCGACGGCGAGCTGTTCGTCATCGACTTCTGCTTTTTTTCGTCTGAATAATTCTCTGAATTTTCTTAATTCTTCTTTGAGAGCTTCATTCTTTAGCCCTTTAAAACGATCCGCT